>JAQVCQ010000123.1 GCA_028689715.1 Lachnospiraceae bacterium | reverse complement strand
ACTGTCGCAATTGCAGAAGTCGTTTCAAACAAAGTATCCAGAAAAACCTTATTTTCAACTGCAGAAAGCAACATCGTAGATACCATGAGTACCATTAAACTGAAGCATCCAACTGCCAATGCCTTTTTCCCATATGCTATGTCAAGTTTCCGATGAAACATTTCAGTTTCCTGTTTTCCTTTGATAACAGTAAACGTAGTAAATAGCAGAACTGCAAATGTAACTGTTTTAATACCACCAGCTGTACCCGAGGGTGAACCTCCAATGAACATCAGTATAATACTGAGAAATGCTGTGGATTCTCGAAGACTCGCCTGAGAAATTGTGAAAAATCCGGCCGTTCTGGTCGTGACAGACTGAAAAAAAGATGCCATGATCTTACTGCCAATCGAAAGATTTCCTAATGTATTTTCATTATTGAATTCCATTGCAAATATCAATAATGCACCGCCAAAGATCAAAATCGCAGTGGTTGCTATTGCAACTTTTGAATGTAGTGCCATTTTTTTTAAAGAAGTCCGAATATCCATTTTGTCTTTCACGATCCTGCCTGTTGCTTTTACAACATCCCACCAGACCGGAAATCCAATACCCCCTGACACAATAAGCATCATGGTAGTTAAATTGATCAGTGGATTATTCACATATCCGGCAAAACTGTTTTCTCCAATCAGATCAATTCCTGCATTACAAAAAGCTGAAACCGAATGAAATACTGACTTCCAGAGTCCCAGAACAACCCCGTACTCCGGTATGAATTGAAATGCAAATAACACTGCTCCAATTCCTTCTACAATTACAGTACCTTTAAGCACACGTATAGTAAGTTTTACGAGACCGCCTAATGTATTCATATTAAATGCATCCTGAATCAGAATCCTCTCTTTTAAAGTGATTCTTTTATGCATTAATAGCAAAATCGAAGTCGTTACAGTCACGACTCCAAGACCACCAAACTGAATAAGGATCAAAATAACAATTTGCCCAAAATAGCTGAAATGCGCGACTGTTACAACAGTTGTAAGACCCGTCACGCAAATCGCAGAAGTAGCCATAAAAAGAGCATCAATAAATGGTGTAAATTCTCTGCTTTTTGATGATATTGGAAGCATTAATAACACTGCTCCTGCAAATATCGCCAGAAAAAAACCAAAACTGATGATCTGCGTTGTTGAAAGGTTCATTTTTACTTTATTTAACATGATAATGATCTTCTTTCTATCTATCAAATACTAAAACTAAATAGCTAAATGCATAGATATGATTATAATCTAAGTAATAAAAAAAGCAAGAGGTTTTTTTACTTATTAAAATTCCCTTTTCATGCAATTTTTCTGGTTTTTACATAATACCGATAATACAGGATAAAACACACCGAGGTTACACTCCAGGTAAGTGGATAACAGGTTATGACAGTTGTGATCATATGCCATTTTGGAACAGCAAAAATAAGCCATATCACTCTTAGCAAACAGATTCCACTGCATGTCATGATCATAGGAATAAAAGCATCGCCCATGCCCCGCAGCGCACCCGAAAAGATTTCTATTCCTATATAGGTAAAATAAGTCGGAACCAGAAATCTGATCATCATAGTGCCTATTTGTATCACCTGTGTATCACTGGTAAATAATTTCAGGAGTATTTCGCCACTTGGTATTAAGATCACACTGATTCCTGCAGTAATCAGTACGGAAATGATCAGACTCTGTCTGACTCCTTTTCTGACCCTGCAATAGTATCCAGCTCCATAATTTTGTCCCGTAAATGTTGTGATCGATATCCCAAGCGCACTTATGATCATCCAGAAAACTGAATCAATTTTACCATATGCTGTCCATGCTGCTACCGTATCCGTTCCAAAATCATTTACATTTGTCTGTATGAGAATATTGGAGAAGGAGTACATTAAAGACTGTATCCCTGCCGGTAACCCGATCTGTACAATCTTTTTCATGACCCATCCATGAAACCTGATTCCCCTTAATGTAAGAAAATATAATGCATCCAGTTTTACTAATGTGATGCAGACCAGAACTGCACTCATTGTCTGTGCCAGGATCGTGGCAATCGCCGCGCCTGCAACACCAAGTCCGAACACGACAACGAACAGGATATCTAAAATAATATTTGCTGCACAACTTACAATCAGAAAATAAAGCGGACGCTTTGAATCACCGAGCGCACGAAGAATTCCGGCACCAATATTATAGATCAGGTTCGAAATCATTCCACAAAAGCAGATTCTGACATAAGTAGTTGAACTGTTCAAAATCGCTTCAGGTGTATTCATCCATTTCAATATATCAGGAGCCAGGATAAGACCTGTCAGCATTAGCAGACTTCCTGCAGCTATGGCAAATGCCACAGCTGTATGGATCGCCTGACTTACTTCTTTTAACGCTTTTCTTCCGAAATACTGTGATATCGTTACCGTTACACCTGCCGATAATCCAACAAAAAAGCCGACAAACAAATTGATCAGAGTTCCTGCTCCTCCACCGACCGATGCCAGTGCCTCTTTACCAACAAAGCGGCCCACCACAATTGCATCTGCCGTATTATATAATTGTTGAAAGAAACTTCCAAATAATAATGGAAAGAAAAATAGAAGAAGTTGTTTCCATATGACTCCTGATAAAATTTGATTTTCGACTGTTTTCGTTTTCATGTTATTTCTTTCTGCTCTTCCATGTTGCCCAAATCGGGGCTGCTATAAATATTGATGAATAACATCCACTTACAAGACCAAATAACATTGGTAATGCAAATACTTCAATGGATCGTATTCCGTATAGTACTGCAAATAAAAAAATGATAAAAATACAAAGTACAGTAGCAAGCGATGTATTGATCGATCTGCCTAAGACCTGTGTTGTACTGACACTGACTATTTCACCGACCGACTTTTGTTTTCCCAGAGCTTCCATATTTTCCCTGATTCTGTCATACAGAACAATTGTATCATTGATCGAATATCCAATAATTGTAAGAGTCACTGCTACAAATGCATCGTTGAGCGGAATTCCAAATACCGCAAATGCGAAAAGTACCAGAAAAATATCATGCACCAGTGCAATAACTGAAGAAATGCCGGCTGACAATCCTGACATGGCACTGAATCGGAATCTGACATAAATTACAATAAAAACAGATGCCAGTATAATTGCAATGGCAGAATTCGTCATTGCTTTCTTACCTATAAAAGGTTCTACGATATAGGACTCTGACAACGCAACGGAATCCCCAATTTTCTCCTGAAGTACAGTATTAAGAGCCTGCTGTTGCTCCGGTGTAATGCTTTCATGACCCGCAAGTGTAACCACCATACTTTGACTGTCCGTTGCCGGATCTGATGTGATCTGGACTGTTACAGGTCTATTGACGACTTTAGCAGCCAGATCTCCTATCTCATCCGTGTTCACTTCTCCATCGTAGGAGTAAGTCAGAATCGCTCCTCCTGCAAACTGCGTATCAAGTGATATTCCTTTTACAATAGAGATGATCAGACCGGCTGTCAAAAGAACTGCGGAAAGTGCAAAAGCAATTTTACGTTTTTCGTAAAATGGAATTGTTTTTCGCTCCTTTTTAGGTCTGAACAAAAACTCTTTGGCAAAAGGCTTAAATAAAATAAGCGATTGTAAAAGAAGTTTTGATATGAAAATTGCTGCAAAGAAATTAATCATGACACCAGTCAGCAAGGTGTAGCCAAAACTGAGCATGGTTCCCGAACCGAAGATCATAAGTATCACCGCTACTATGGCTGTTGTAAGATTTCCATCGAACAATGCTGAAAAGGAATTCTCATATCCTTTTTTAATTGCACTTTTTATGGTCATTCCCTTTTTAATTTCTTCCCCGATTCTTTCTGCAATAATTATATTTGCATCAACAGACATTCCAAGTGTTAAAATAATACCTGCTATGCCTGGAAGTGTCAGTGTGATTTGAGGAACTGAAATGACCAATAACTGAAGTGCCAGCTGACAAGTAAGTGTAAAACATGCGACCAGACCCGGCAGTCTGTAGTACAGGATCATGAACAGACAGATCAGTATAAATGCTGTAACGCCTGCCATTACCATGACTCTAAGCGCGCTTGCCCCAAGTGAAGGGCTGATCGTGCTGTAATTACTTGTTTCCATTGAAAAAGGAAGCGCACCTGCATTGATCTTATCTGAAAGATCTTTTGCTTCATCATAGTTGTCCATACCAGTTATTTCAGCCTGACCACCTGTAATTGCACTATTTACGATAGGATTGGAGATCAACGTATCATCCATATAAATACCGATCTGTTTTCCGATCTGCGCTATAGTTGCATCCGCGAATGCTTTTGTACCTTCTGCATCAAATGATATTTCTACAATATATTCTCCTGTATCTTTTCTCTTGCCAACAGAGCTGTCAGATACATTTTTTCCCTCGACCAATATTGTTCCCTCGGCATCACGGAAAGTCAGTTCTGCCATTGCTCCAAGTTCTGCAATCGATTCTTCAGGATTAAAATCTACTTCTTCTGATTTCCACGGAAACCTTACAATAATATATCCTGATTCCTTGTTTACTGTTACTTCCCGATCAAGGATATTCTGGCTGTCCAGTCTGCTCTCTATAATATTTCTTGCAGACTCTAATTCGTCTGCTGTAGGTGTTCTGTCAAGACCAACTGGCGAAAACAGAGCCTCAACACCTCCTCGGATATCGATTCCGAATCGGATGTCACGTACCCCTTTCATGTCTGATCCAAGACCAAATGCTGCAAAAAGCACCAATGCTGCAATCAGAATCAGTCCGTATAAAATATTTATTTTTCTGGCTTTCATTTTAGCTCCTGTCTGCGGTTCTGTACCGCTTCAACACTTAAAATTTTAATGTGAACCATTTTATCGTGTAAATGAAGCTACTTTTTACCATCCTTTTGCAGTCTGACTCCTATAAATTTCATGCTGATCATGATCGTACAACACGTAATTATGGCAAATGTTTCATATTGCAGTACTTTATATTGTCCTGAAGACACAAAAAAAAGACCGAACGGATCTGCCTGAAGCTGATTTCGGAATAAAGTCCGAAACAATTTCGTCTGGCTGCCCGGTATATTTGAAAGATTTTCACTTTCGACCGGTTCCGACTGGTCAAGCAAGATATCTGTATTGCTTCTTTGAGAATGATTACTTTGATCAGGCATGAAAGCCTGAACATATCTACTTTCATTATGTATAAAAGTGCATTGCGCGAATAATAATACTGCCAACAATAACAAAACACTTTTTTGAACTTTACCCCTAATACCTTTTACGAACCAACTACTCATTTGTATCTTTCTTCTTTCTATTTCAGACCTGTACCGACTATTTATTTGAAAGCCAGGTACATATTCGTTGAAATATTTTAATTTGAGATTATTTCTTTGATTAATATCGTTTTCTCTGTATAATAGTGTTATATAAATAATTTTTCTGATAATAAAGGAGAGATATATGGAAAGAACATTGGTCATTATTAAGCCTGAAGCAGTACGAAAAAAATTAGTAGGAAAAATCATTTCGATTTATGAAGACAACCGGCTTGAGATCATTCATGCGCACAGAGTGCTGGCAACCAGTGATGTACTAAAACTGCACTATCAGGATCTGATCACAAAACCCTTTTTTGAAGAACTCGTCTCCTATATGTCTTCTTCTGAATGTGTTGTTTTGATCCTTGAAGGAGAACATGTCGTTGAAACCGTTCGAAAGATAAATGGTGCAACTGATCCCGGAAAAGCTGATCCCGGAACGATCCGTTACATGTATGGTGAAACACTTCAGGTAAACGCCGTGCATGGATCTGAATCAGTCGAAAAAGCAGATCTTGAAATTGAAATCTGGCGTGATCTGATACGATATGAAAAAGGCTCCAAACGTTAGTTAACATTTGAAGCCTTCATG
>JAQVCQ010000122.1 GCA_028689715.1 Lachnospiraceae bacterium | reverse complement strand
GTTGGACTTTCGATCTTTCTTCTTGTCACTTCGATTTCAAGAGGTTCTACTTCTGTTTCTCTGATGATCGTGAGTTTCACTTTTGTGCCTTCAGGACCTTTTACTTTAGAAATCAACTCTTCAAGTTCCATCCCTTTTGCATACTCTTCACCGATCATATAAATATAATCACCTGCAAGCACACCGCTTTCTTCAGCCGGACTACCAATCATGACCTTGGATATTCTGGCCATATCTACTTCTTTATCCATGCCGATATAAGCGCCGATACCATAATAAATTCCTTCTGTCTGTTCCTGAATCGCTTTTAACTCTTCCACAGAATAATAGCTGGAATAAGGATCCCCAAGCGCTTCAATAATTCCTTTATACGCACCTTCTGCAAGGACATTCGGATCAGCCTCTTCCAGATAGTATTGTTCAATTGTCTGCTGCAGGAGATACATCTTTTCCACAGAAGAATCTGTTACAACACTCTTCTCTTCATTGGCCGATGCTCTCACAGGCTCTCTGGTCTCAAATATCCTCTGTCCAATATATGCCCCACAGATCAGCATGATTGCGATCAGGAGTCCTGTTACCAGTCCTCTCCAAAAATATTTTTTCCCGCCGGTCTCTAATTCCTGAATATCCATTTCAGTTCCCTACCTTATTTGTTTATTGCAGATAATTCCACGGACTGACATAGCTTCCATTTAATCGTACGCTGAAATGAAGGTGTGGACCAGTCGACCTTCCGGTAGACCCAACTGCGCCAATGCTTTGACCTTTTGTTACCGTGGCCCCTTTTGAAACACCAAGTGCCGACGCATGCATATAGATCGTATATAACCCATCCCCATGATCGAGCATAATATAATTTCCCATCGTGCTGCTATATGCAGCCTGAACGACTGTTCCATCATATGCTGCAAGAATCGGACTTCCTGAAGGCGCTGCCATATCAACTCCATTATGAAACTGTTGAACTTTTAAAATCGGATGGATCCTTGTTCCGTAATCGTCAGAAATCCTCTTATAAGATGGTGCCGGCCATGCGAACTGGCCTCCATCATATTTTCTTACCGAACCATTCGCCTCTGCGATCCGCTTTTTCTCTTCTGCAACTGCTTTTTCCAGTGCAGCAATCGTAGCGTTCTGAGCAGCGATTTCTGCTTCATATTCTTTTACAAGTTGAGATTTATTCGTTATATCAGACTCATACAGGTTAATTTCCTGCTCCTTTGCCTGAATCAGTGTCTCCATCGCAGCTTCTTCTTCCTCTGCTACGACTTTTGCCTCTTCCAGTGTTTTCTGTTCTTCTTCCAGTTCCGCTTTCAGCGCTTCGATCGCTTCCCTCGTTGCACGATACTCGTCCAGCATATTCCTGTCATATTCTGAGAGCATATTCACATAATCTGCTTTATTTAAGAATTCTCCAAAGCTTTTTGCAGAAAGCATCATCTCCAGGTAAAAATTATCACCCTTCTCATACATAAAGCGAATCCGTTCTTTCATGGCTTCATATTGTGCTTTTTCAATTTCTTCTGCCTGTCTGAGGTTCTCTCTGGTCGTCTCGATCTCTTTAAGTTTTTGATCGATCAGAGTTTTCAGTTCACTCAGTTTCTGCTCAATGCTGTTGAGGCTGGAATCAAGTTTTGTAACATATTGTTCCAGATTATTCTTTGAACTCTGTAGTTCATTCATGATTTTTTTAACGTCTGTCAGACCATTTTGCAGTACATTCTTCTCCTGCTGGGCCTGAGAGATCTGATTTTGTTTTTCCTTGATACTGTCGGAAGTGATATTATCATAGTTTGTTGCACGCACAAACATGGAAGGTACAGAAAGCGCTCCACATACCATAATCATTCCCAATATGAAGCTGAATCTGGATTTCCATTGTTTCATAAATCTTCACCTATACTCTTAAATGCTTTCTTACAGTAATGAAACTTCCAATAAAACCAATCCCGACCCCTAATGCCATGGATACCGGAACCAGTGTCTGAAAGATCGTTTCGACCGGCATGAAATTAAGTAATGTAGTCAGAACCTGAAATTTGATCATTACATATTCAACGACCCGATTATAAATAACGTAAATGATTCCAAGCGGAAGCAGGGAACCCAGTAATCCGATCAGGATCCCTTCTATAACGAACGGAGATCTTACAAAAAAATCAGTCGCTCCGATATATTTCATAATTGCAATTTCTTCTTTTCGTACAGAGATACCAATTGTCACTGTGTTGCTGATTAGAAAAACCGATACTGCGAGCAGAATTCCAATGATTCCAACTGAAACATATCCAATCAGCGCATTGACCCCCGAAAGTGTATTGGCTGTAATTTCAGATTTATTGACCTGTCTGATTCCTTCAACAGATTCCAGATAAGTCACAAGATCTCCCTGCATGGAAACGTCTTTTAAATAAATTTCATAATTGGCCGAATCTGCAAGCGGGTTTTCTGTGAACCCATCAGAATATTCACCAAGATATTCCTCTTTAAAAGAATCCCATGCATCATCTGCCGAAACATAATTTACTTTGGATACTTCAACACGCTTCTGTATCATTTCTCCTATTTCTGCAATTCTGTCATCCGTAATTCCTTCTTCAAAAAAGACTGTAACTGAAACTCCTTCTTCTGCCGTCTTTACAATATGCTGAAAATTAACAAGAATCGCATAGAAAAGTCCAAAAAGGAACAGACATGCACTTATGGTCGCTACAGATGCAAGTGAGAACCATTTATTTTTAAAAATACTGATAAATCCCTGTTTCAGGGTATAAAAAAATGTGCTAATCCTCATCGATATACCCGCCTTTTTCCTCGTCACTTACAATGACACCTTTTTTCATCGTGATCACACGTTTTTGCATAGCATTCACGATTTCACGATTATGTGTCACCACAAGAACCGTTGTACCTGTTGTATTGATTTCTTCGAGTAGTTTCATAATATCCCACGAATTCTTAGGATCCAGATTACCGGTCGGTTCATCAGCCAGCAATATTGGCGGTTGGTTCACAAGCGCTCTCGCAAGCGCCACACGCTGCTGTTCTCCTCCTGAAAGCTGTCTTGGTTTTGCTTTATATTTACCTGCAAGGCCAACAGTTGACAGGATAGAAGGTACGTTCTTCCTGATTTCCCTTGTCGGAACCTGTATGATCCTCTGTGCAAATGCAACGTTCTCATATACATTCCAGTCTTTTAACAAACGAAAATCCTGAAATACAACTCCAATATTTCTCCTGAATTTTGGTACTTTTCTTCTTTTTAGTCTGCCAACATCATATCCATTTACATAAATCTGCCCGGAAGTCGGAGTCAGCTCCCGAAGCAGTAATTTGATCAATGTCGATTTACCCGAACCACTGTCACCTACAATAAAAACAAATTCTCCCTTTTTTATCTGCAGGTTGACACCGGAAAGGGCAGGTGCCCCGGTAGAATATGATTTGCTTACATCTTCAAGCATGATCATCTGCTCAGACACTGCCCTGTTCTTTTTATGTATACGGCGCTTATTCTCTTTGGTTTTCAAAAAATCCCACCTATCCTTAATATTCAAAAGTTTCCATATATTTCATATATTTTACGACCATCAGAGCGATCTTAAATGTGATTGCATCTTCAAAAACGCGCAGATCAAGTCCTGTACTTTTCTGAAGCTTGTCCAGTCTGTACACGAGTGTGTTTCTGTGAATGAAGAGCTGTCTGGATGTTTCTGAAACATTCAGGCTGTTCTCGAAAAATTTATTGATGGTTGTCAGCGTTTCTTCATCAAAATCGTCAGGGCTCTTACCGCCAAAGATTTCTTTTATGAACATTCTGCAAAGCGGAATCGGAAGCTGATAGATCAGTCGCCCAATGCCCAGCTCACTGTATGCAATAATATTTCTTTCATCAAAGAAAATCTTTCCTACATCAAGAGCCATTTTTGCTTCCTTGTAGGATCTGCTGACTTCTTTGATCTCATTTACAGTCGTGCCATATGCAATATGCGCATTCTGTATATTTTCCCTTGTGAGGATTTCCATGATCACATTCGCTGTTTTGTCAATCTCACGGCTGGATTCATTCTCTGCGAGTTCTTTTACAACGATCACATTGTTCTCATCGACCGCTGTTACAAAATCCTTATTATTTCCAATATTGGTTCTGATGATCTCAAGCGCATTATTATCTTTTCCTGAACCCGTTTCAACGATCATGACAACACGTTTCATATCTGTCTGGATATGAAGCTTTTTGGATCTGCTGTAAATATCCACCAGCAGGAGATTATCAAGAAGAAGATTTTTAATAAAATTATCTTTATCAAATCTTTCTTTATAAGCAACTAACAGATTCTGAATCTGAAAAGCCGCCATTTTCCCTACCATGTAAGAATTTTCTCCGGAACCGCCTACTACCAGAATATATTCCAGCTGAAGATCATCGTAGACTTTAAAGAACTGATTCCCTGCAACTTCCTGACTGTCAGCAGGTGACTTTGCGAACTCTACTACAGCACCTTCGAGATAAGCAGAGTCTTCAAGCGTTGAAGCGATCGCTTTGCCCTCCGCATCAATTACACTGAAGTCTGCTCTGGCAATCGCCTTCATCCCCTCAATTGTATTCTGCAAGATCTGATTTGATATCATAAATGCCCCTCTCCTTTGTTTTGTGTATAATTACAACATACGTCGTTACCTCAACCCATTTTTATACTACACCCAATACCCATTTTAATACATTATAGCAAAATAATCTACTCTATTTTTCTTGATTTTTATGCATTTTTTTGTTTTTTATCATCACTGATTACATGATAACTCATGTGCAACCTATACAAAAAGCAGAATAAGAAAACTTATTCTGCTTTTTCGTTATTATATTGTGACAATTTCTTTTTAAAAGTCTTTTTGTAAAACAACATCAGGATTTTAGCGTAACGACTTCGTTTCCCTGTATGCACTAATTTATGTTCAGGAAGTGCCAGCCAAATGTCTGCATTGATCATTTTACGGTTCTCATACATGAGCTGTTCCTGAACCGGATAAGGAAATCTTGAAATAATGACGGAAGGTACAAGATCATTGATTTCATTGATCAAAGTTTCGGTTCCTTTCGAATAATCCGTCAGAATGTACTCCCCTTCCAGATGAAGATCATCACGGATCAGCGACAGTTCTGTTTTAAGCTGTTCCATTCTTTTTTCCGAATCTGCCAGGAGAAATACTCTTTTACGATTCCTTGCGATCCGATTGATCAGTTCTTTTGTGAACTCACCGCTCTCAATCTCCTTCAGGCGGTTTCTGGTCGCATTCCCCGATGCATGAAGAATATCAGGTTCGTCGCAGATCAAAAGATCCATATTTTCGATCCATTCCTTCTGCTGTGCATGTTCACCGGCTTCGACAAGGATCTGTGTCGATACAAAAGAAATGGTATTCAGTGCGCCATTATTCATATACTGGTTCGCTATTTTCAACGCTTCCCTGGTAGTATAGTCCTGAAACTGAATTCCAAGTAAATTTATCTTTCTCATATGCCTCACCTTCTAAGATACCGGTATATTATATCAGAACCATTGTTTTAATTCAACAAAACAATTGCATAATTTATGAATATTTTGTGTATTATTACAATAGTGAATATACCATAAAAGCAAGACACAAAATTGTGCTTATCACAAACGGTATTGAAACCAGCTTTCTCCTGTCAGAACTTCTTTCTTTCCACATCCGAATCAATGCCTGATCATTTTTTTCATTCTTAGCGATCCAGAATAAAAGACAGGCAGCGACTGGCAGTGTCACGACCGTCAATACGATCCCTGCACTGATCGTAATAAGAAGTGTCTGCGTATCCATTGCCGCTTCCGGTATTGCCATCCCCATACCAGGAAGCCATTTATCATAAAGATACAATAAGACTACCGTATGAGAATTGAAAATGACATGGTAAATAATCGAAGTCCAGATACTGCCCGATGCTTCTTTTAAAAGGACCAGTAC
>JAQVCQ010000121.1 GCA_028689715.1 Lachnospiraceae bacterium | reverse complement strand
ATTTTATACGTTATGAACTAAATTCCAATTATGCGTTCAGTCTTGCTTCAAGAGCTACTAACTGATCGTGTAATTCTTTAGGAAGTTTTTCACCAAAGTTTGCATAGTGAGCTTTGATTGATTCAACTTCAGCTAACCATTCTTCTTTGTTTACTTTCAGTAATTCTTCCATATCGTGTGCACTTACATCAAGTCCTTCTACATCGATTGCATCTGCTGTAGGCATGAATCCGATTGGTGTCTGAACTGCTTTGCCTTTTCCTGATGTTCTTTCAAATACCCATTTAAGAACACGGCTGTTATCACCAAATCCTGGCCATAACCATTTTCCGTCCTGATCTTTTCTGAACCAGTTAACATAGAAGATTTTTGGTAATTTATCTTCAGTAGATTTTTCGCCAATTTTGAACCAGTGTGCTAAGTAATCGCATACATTGTATCCAAAGAATGGAAGCATTGCAAATGGATCACGACGAACCTGTCCGATTTTGTCAGAAATAGCTGCTGCTGTAATTTCTGATCCCATGATGGATCCTAAGAATACACCATGTTTCCAGTCTAAGCTTTCATGTACAAGTGGAATTGTACTTGGACGACGTCCACCGATCAGGATTGCTGAGATTGGAACTCCTGCAGGATCTTCCCATTCAGAAGCAATTGCAGGACACTGTCCAGCTGGTGCTGTAAAACGAGCATTTGGATGAGCTGCTGGTTTACCAGCTTCTGGTGTCCAGTCATTCCCCTGCCAGTCAACTAAGTGAGCAGGAGCATCTGTTCCGATACCTTCCCACCAAACATCTCCGTCATCTGTAAGACCAACGTTTGTGAAGATTGTATTTTTCTCTGCACTGATCATAGCATTTTTATTAGAATCCATGGATGTTCCAGGTGCTACACCAAAGAATCCAGCTTCGGGATTGATTGCATATAAACGTCCGTCAGCGCCGAATTTCATCCAAGCAATATCATCTCCGATTGTTTCTACTTTCCAGCCTGGGATTGTAGGTACAAGCATTGCAAGGTTTGTTTTACCACAAGCACTTGGGAAAGCACCTGTTACATATTTTACTTCTCCTTCTGGATTAGTAAGTTTGAGGATCAGCATATGTTCAGCTAACCATCCTTCATCACGAGCGATTGCAGAAGCAATACGAAGTGCGAAGCATTTCTTTCCAAGAAGAGCGTTTCCGCCGTAACCTGAACCATAAGACCAGATCAGTCTTTCTTCTGGGAAATGGCTGATGTATTTCTTTTCGATAGGAGCGCATGGCCAAGCAACATCTTCCTGACCTTCTTCAAGAGGTGCACCTACAGAGTGAAGACATGGAACGAATTCTCCGTCTGCTCCGAGTGACTCAAGAACTGCTGAACCCATACGAGTCATAATTCTCATGTTAACAACAACGTAAGCGCTGTCTGTTAATTCAATACCGATTTTTGAAATAGGAGAACCGATAGGTCCCATTGAGAAAGGAATTACATACATAGTTCTTCCCTTCATACAACCTTTGTATAATTCTTTCATGGTTGCTTTTAATTCATCTGGATCTACCCAGTTATTTGTTGGGCCTGCATCTTCTTTGTTTTTAGATGCGATGAATGTTCTGTCTTCTACACGAGCAACATCTGAAGGATGGCTTCTGAATAAATAACATCCAGGACGTTTCTCCTCATTTAATTTAACAGCTGCTCCTGAAGCAACCATTTCGTCCAATAATCTCTGGTTCTCTTCTTCTGAACCATTCACCCAGTAAATAGAGTCAGGCTGGCACATTTCAGCCATCTCTTTTACCCATTTCTGCAACTTCTTGTTTTCAGTCATAGTAGTTCTCCCTTCAAAATAATTCTTACAGTTATCCATATTTTTTAACCATAGTTATACTATCAGAAATTGCCATAAATAGCAACAGTTTCTTCGGAATCCGCAAATAAAATGCAATCTTATTTTTATTGTGCAAGATAGCGTTTCATGCTTCTCTGCAATATTTTTAATGAGCTCTCAATGCTCTTTTCACCTTCAATCATTTGATTGATATCATTTTCTGCAACCGCCATCGCTTCTGTATAATTCTGGAACTTTGGTACTATGATTCCTTCTTCTAAAACTCTGTTCAGAAGAATCATATCAATGACCTTTTCACTTTCTTCCATATCCTGTTGTAAAATCTCTTCTGCTTCTTTCGATTGTGTCACTGATTTTAATACAGATGCGCCCTGGGAATAGCGAAATACATCCATCTGGATATCCTGGTCGAATGTCAGTGTTTTCAAAAAAGCCCATGCCGCAGCCTCTTTTTTGGTATTTGCACTGATTCCAATTAACAGGGTATTGATCTCTGATGTATTGTTTCCTTCACTTCCCGACGGAAGGGTGATACAGTCCCACTGGAAATTGGTATATTTTTTTATTCTGTAAGGATAGGTCTTATAGGTTCTATACTCTGAAAAAGGCAATGGCATAAAAGCAACATTTCCATTATCAAAGTCTTCCTGCGTTACTTTGTTCCCCTTATTAACGCCCTCGATTTTCATAACAAATTTAATTGCCTCTTCCACTCTTTCATCTGTAAAGAAAGACTGTCTGCCATCCTTGTCGAACAAAGAAGCTCCATTGGCATAAACTGCCTCAGTCCAATGATAATTGTAAAGACCATACTGATCCAGTATTCCATCGTGATTGGTATCTTTGGTCACTTTTGTACAGATAGAATATAAATCATCCCAGGTCCAGTCATTGTCGGGAACTGTAATCCCTTCTTTTTGAAGCAGTGTCTTATTGACGAACATCAGATTGGGAACCGCTTCGTAAGGAAGGGCATATTGTTTCCCATAATAAGTTCCTGTATCAAGAACAGTCTGGTAATATGCACTTTTTGAAAAACCTGTATCCCGTGACATCAGCGTAGAAAGGTCTTTTAACTCTCCCATAGATGCGAGCTTATTAAAATCATCTTCCAATACCATGAACACATCCGGCATTTTACCGATCATCATCTTGCCTGTGAGCCATTCTGAATAGTCTTCTTTTGGAATACCGCTATAATAATGGACCTTGATATCCGGATTCTGGCTTTCAAAGTGCTCAATTGCCTTATCCATGATCGTATAACTGTTTGCATTGGCAACATTCCAGTTACTTCCAACAAATACACCAATCTCTAAAGTTTCCGATCTTGATGCATTGTAAGAATAAATGACCACAATTCCCAACAGTAACATACAGATCAATATCATGAATAGATTCTTTTTTGTTCTAATCATTTGTCATATCCCGTTTCTTTTTGCTTACACCTGTCTGTACTGCCCAGATCGCAAGCTGTGTCCTGTCTCTGAGCCCCAGCTTATTTAATATAGTGCTTAAATAGTTTCGAACCGTTCCTTCAGAAAGATTCAGTCTTTCAGAAATTTCTTTATTTGAATTGCCATACTCGACCTGTTCTATGATTTTGATCTCGGTCTTAGTAAGTTCATCGATTGCTTTATCATCCACCTGAATGGAAAAATCGGCCTGTGCCATTTTTGAAAATAATTCAACAACCTTTGTTGCAATATCCGGATTGATCATAGCTTTCCCTGAATATACTGTTGCAATGGATCTTACAAGTTCATCCATGGAAATCCCTTTCAAAATATATCCGCTGGCTCCATATTTTAGAGCATTGTAGACATATTCATCATCATCGAAGGTCGTAAGTATGATTATTTTAACGCCTGGATAGTTTTCTTTTATGATTTTTGTGCATTGCACTCCATCCATTTTGGGCATTCTGATGTCCATTAATATAACATCCGGAAGCTGTTTTCTGATGCTCTTGATCACTTCCTGTCCGTTTTCAACTGCATCTGTGACCTCTATATTGTCCTTTGTCTGCAGTACGATCTTTAAACTTTCCCTAATCAATTCCTGATCATCTGCAATCAAAACCTTAATCATATTCTTCACCCCATCTGATCGGTATCTGCACATGTACGGCAAAACCATCGCTTCCATCAAATTGTACTGTACCATTCAGCATTTCAATTCTTTCCGTAATATGTCTTGTTCCAAAGCCCTTTTTCATTACTTTACAGCCAATACCATCGTCCTGGATCGTAAGTAACAGCTTTGGACTTTCTCTTTCTATTGAGATCCAGACATTTGAAGCTTTTCCATGTCTGATTGCATTGGTCACGCTCTCCTGGATCACTCTGTAAATTGCATTTTCTTCATCTTCATCAAATTTCAGTGTTTCGACCTTCGACGCAAAATGAATCTTTATTCCTGAAACACTGTTCATTTCACGGATCAGTTCAAGAATTGCCGACTCAAGACTCAGTCTTTCCAGTGCATCCGGTCTTAATTTATTTACAGACCTTCTGACATCCAGTATTCCTGATCTCGTCACCTCCGCAATCAGTTCCAACTGATGTTTTGTCTGATTTGGAGTCTTGTCGATCGTTGCCAGACAGGCATCTACTCCTGCGGATATTCCTGTCAGGGTATGTCCCAGTGTATCATGGATTTCCCGTGCCAGACGATTTCTCTCTCTGGTCTCACCAATTTTTTCAGTAATAACTGCATATTCTTTTAACTGAACATTTGCGTCCTGAAGCTCTTCATTTGCCTGGGTCAGTTTCTCATATAACATACTTACTTCATCGATTGTTCCACGCTGTTCCTGTATTACATAAATACAATAAATAATAAATGCGACCATATTCAGCGAGATCATAAGATTGTATAAAGCCAGGATGTATTTCTGTGTATTTGCATCATAATATGCGATATAATCATGAATCGAATATAGCGGATAATTAAGTCCGATCAGATCAAAATCCGCGATCAAAAATGAGGCAATTGCAAGGAACATCAAAAGATATTTCCCTTTATTTCCTTTCGCATACGTGATCAGATTTGCAAACACAAGAAACAAAACCCCATTGTAGTTAAAGTTCAAGATCCAGATAATTGCAATACTAATGACAAAATCAGCGACAATGGTAGCGTATATGATCTTGATACTGTTATCCGTATGGTGTTCTCTTACAAAATAAGAAATCATCAATGCAATAAACAGACCTGCCGCAAGAAACATGAGCTGAAAGGGATCATTTGGGATCGCTTCCACATTTTGCAAAAAATCTCTTGCCATAAAGTGATCGTATATGCTCCGAGTTGTGATATAAATGAATCCCGGCACGAACAACACTGCTATTAAGTTGATAATGATCATGCTGACCTTAATATATTTCAGTTTATCTGCATGTTGTAACTGCATGTGTTTCTCCTTATTCCCATCCATCTATATCAAATGCCGGAAGATTTTCTTTCGTGACCAATGTGACCGGAACAACAATATAGTTCTCAATAGTTTCTCCGCTCAGATAGCTGTATGCTGTTTCAGCTGCTATCTTACCGATCACACTTGGTTTTTGAGAACTGCTCGCTTTGATCAGTCCTTCCTGTATCATACTTTTTCCATCGGGTGATCCATCCACACCATAAATGGAAACTTCTTTTTCCATATGGTTTGCCTGGATCGCAGCGAGCGCTCCAAGTGCTGTTGGATCGTTGCCACCCATTACGATATCAAACGGTATTCTTTCTTTTATGATCTCATCCATGACATCCATGGCAACTTCAAGTTCACCACCGGCTTCCCGCTGTGCCACGATCGTATACTCATCATGACCTTCAAGCGTATCCATAAATCCCTGAATTCTTTCATAAATTGAATTTGTATCAGGATCGTCCAGAATAACGATCTTAGCTCCATCTGTTTTTTCTATAATGTCATTGGCACACTGTACTCCTGCATTATAGTTGTCAGACATGATCTGTGTCACAACATACTCGGTATCAAATACGGATGTGTCAATATTGAACACCGGAATCCCTGCTTCATGACATGCCAAAAGAGCCGGTTTTACTGTTTTCCAGTCGACCGGATTTAAAAAGATCGCAACAACCCCTTCATCAATCATTTCTAAAATCTGCTGATTCTGCTTTTCCTGGTTTTGCAGAGGATCTCTTGTGATCAGAAAATCTCCATTTGCTTCCACAGCTTCCTTTATACTTTCATTCAAAACATCAAAATAAG
>JAQVCQ010000120.1 GCA_028689715.1 Lachnospiraceae bacterium | reverse complement strand
ACAGCTAGAAGCAGGATCTAATTGGGATTTAGCAAATAGTAACGAAAGCACAAAGAAGTACTTTCCACATAAAGCAATTCCAATTGCTCGTATCATTTCAAGAGGGTAGGAGGTAATACGGTATGGTAGAGTATGCAGATTATAAATTTTATACAGAAGAATTTAAAGGCAGTACCATACCGGATACTGCCTTTTTAAATGCGATATTAAGAGCAAGTATTTTTGTAAAGTACATTACATTCAATCGCGTGGATGAGACATCTACTCCAGAAGAAGTGAAACTTGCAGCTTGTGCTGTTGCAGAAGTTTTTTACAAGGATATGCTTGCAAGAGATGAAGCAGGAAGAGAAAAGGCATCCGAGAACAATGATGGTTATTCAGTTAGCTATGTTACAAGTGCTAATTCACAGAGTGAAACAGTAGAAAAGAAAGCATATAAAGAAGCTCTTATGTATCTTGCAGATACTGGTTTGATGTATAGGGGGATGAAGCAATGATAACGAATGCAGATATAACAATCTACAATGGATATATCACAGATGATGGATTGAATGCTTATCAGGAAACACAAATAAAAGGCGTTTCCTTTTACACAAAGCAGGAAACCACTACGGATGAAACTGGGTTAAGTTCTGCAGATAATTATCAGATTCGGATTCCCGTAACTGCAGATACAAATGGTAGGACTTATGTGGAAGCAGATAAGTTTCAAACAGCGTCCGACAAGGAAAGAAAGCAACACTGGACCATAGATAATGGTGATTTGTTTGTGAAAGGGTTGTATGAAGCAATCCGAAAAGCAACACAAATAACTGATTTACCTAACTCTGGTCAGATTGTTTCTTTTTCAGATAACCGAAGAGGGGCTTTTAGTATGCACCACTTTAGGATAGGTGGTAAGTAATGGCAAAAGTAAGATTACAATTAGACTCTGCACAAAAAATCATTACAAAACGAGGACTTCAAAAAGCTGGACATATTCAGCGATTACTCACACACGAAGTAAGAAGGCGATGTGATCCTTATGTTCCGTTTTTATCAGGAACTATGAAAAACACTGCTATAGAATCAACGGATTCCATCACGTATCCACAGGTCTATTCCGAAAAACAATACTTCAAGAATAAAGGGAATGGTCTGAGAGGAAAAGAATGGGATGTGCGTATGATGGCAGATCAAGGAGATGATTTAGTTGCGACGATAGCAAGAGCAGCAGGAGGGAAAAAAGGATGAGTGTAATAGGAGAGATTCGTTCATTTATTTATAAAGAATGTCCATGTTTAGATGAATTTAACGAAAGGATTAAAAGAGTTGTTGGGATAGAGCATCTAAATGAAGAAAGAAAAAGCTATATGGTAGAGGCATCTGTTACAGATAAACCTATCATGAAACGTTATTTAGATGGGTCGAGTGAAAGGCAATTCAACTTCATATTTGCTAGCAGAGAATACTTTGGTAGCGATATAGCCGAGGCTCTCGATGTAGCAGAGTTTTATGAGGATTTTTCTGAATGGTTAGAAGAATGTACAGAAACTAACAACGTTCCAGTCCTTGGAGAAGGAAAGGAAGTTAAGAAAATGGTAGCAACTACAAATGGGTATGTGTTTAATGCGGACGAGACTGCAGCACAATACCAAATTCAATGTAAGATTATTTATAATCAGAAAGCGAGGTAACAAATATGGCACAAGCAGGAATTACAACAAGAGATATGATTCGAGACTTTTTAGACGTGGGGACAGGAGAGAGTTCCGATATTGTCTTAATGGGTAGAGGTTTTACAGAAGCAAATGAGGAACCAGGAGCACAATCTGATTCCAAACGTTACATTAATGACAAATCAGCAACCGGTTCTGTCAAGTCTTATGAGTGGAAGAAGCCTTTTACTGCAGACTTAATCGAGGATGAAAAAGCAATTGCTTATATTGCAGATATCGGAAGATTGTGTAAAACAGGTGCAGATGCAGAAAGTGTTAATTACAATGTGGAACTTGGAAAACCAGTAGCTGAAAAAGCTGGTACCTATTATGCGAGACAGATGAAGGTAGCAATCATTGTAAATTCTTTCAGTGATAACGATGGTGAAATGCAAGTTGAAGGAGAGTTTGCAGGTATTGGCGACCCTGTTGAGGGAGAGTTTAATATTACAACAAAGACTTTTACTGCAAAAGATGCTGTGGCTACACCCTAGTCAAACCTCAAATAGAGCAGGCCTTTTTGGTCTGCCTCTAGACGAGGAAGTAAATGACACAGAAATTGAAAATGGATCAGTGACCGATGAAGTGGAGGAATTAGAAAATGAGAAAAGTATTCAAATGGAATAATCACGAACTATACTATAGCGCTCTTGATGCAGAGGTGTCACAAAAGTTTGTAAGCGCATTCAACGAAACGTACGATAAGATGATGGCTTATGAAAATGAAAACGTGGGAGAGGACAGCCTGTTATCATTTGACGGTATACGCATCGAGTGTGGAATGATTAATGATTTCTTTGACAAAGTGTTTGGAGAAGGAACAGCAGAGAAATTGTTTGATGGAAGAAATGAATTAGAGGAACATGTATTAGCTATGAAAAAACTTAAGAATCTTCATTACAGACAAGGTGAGGATTATGCAAAGAATGCAAAAAATTTATTTCTTCCGGTGAAACCAAATGAGCCTGTTGACTAATCCTTGTCCTACAGGGGTTGTAATTGATGGGAAGAGCTATCAAATTAATTCTGATTTTCGCGTTATGATTCAATTGGATGAGATATTAATGGATCCTAACTCAACCCATGAACAAGAAGCATTTGCCCAGGAAGTTTTAGAAGCATCTAATCACGAGGTGGATATTGATACAGCAAGAGTTATGTCGAAGTACAATGACGGCTTATCTTTGTTCTATAAAGAGATTCCAGATGATTTATTAGTAGCGATGGACAAAATGATCTGGTTCTTTCAGTGTGGAAAGACGGAAGAGCAAAAAAAATCTGAAAAGGGAAAGAAAGCAGAACAGATTTATAGTTTTACCTATGATGCGGACTATATTTACGCTGCATTTATGGGGCAGTATGGCATTGATCTAAACGCAGAGAATCTACATTGGTGGAAATTCTATGCCATGTTTGTAGGTCTAAATGAGGATTGCTTAATGAGTAAGATTATGGGGTATCGAGGAGCTGATACTTCAGGTATGGAGGCTACAGATAAAAAGTTTTATGAGAAGATGAAACGGATTTATGTATTACCACGTCATGTAGACGAAACAAAAAGAGCGATGCAAGAAGAGATAGACGATGCAATCCGAAATGGGAGAGATGTTGCAGAGGTGGTTAAAAAATGGAGTGGGGAATCTAGCCAAGAAGTAGATTCATAAGAAGCGAATAGTCATTGTCGCCTGCCGGGATAAGGCTTGTGAAGTGTCAAATAGCTTATTTTTTGAAACTAAAAAATAAAAGTTATAAGGCAGGTGGAACAATGGCAGATGGAAAGGTCATTATAGAGACTGACCTCGATACGAAAGGTGTCGAGTCTGGTCTTTCTTCTTTAGAAGGAAAAGTTAAAGCAGGAGCAGCTATAGCAGGTGCTTCTTTGGTTGCTGGATTAGGTGCAGCGGTAAAAACTGGAATTGATTTTGAAAGTGCATTTGCAGGCGTGAAGAAAACAGTAAATGCTACAGATACAGAAATTGGCAAACTGCGTAGTGGAATTTTAAAAATGTCAACGGAGATGCCAACCTCTGCAAATGAGATTGCAGGAGTGGCAGAAGCAGCCGGACAGTTGGGAATTAAAACGAACAATATCTTAGGGTTTTCAAAGACTATGGTTCAACTAGGCGATTCTACAAATATGTCGGCAGACTCTGCGGCAACATCACTTGCAAGACTAGCAAACATTACAGGAATGCCACAAAAGAACTTTGATAGGCTTGGTTCTACAGTTGTGGCACTTGGTAACAACTTAGCTACAACGGAACAAGAGATTGTAGATACGTCTATGCGAATTGCAGGGGCAGGCTCTCAAGTAGGAATGTCTGAGGCTCAAATCATGTCGTTTTCCGGAGCATTAAGTTCTGTAGGTATTGGAGCAGAAGCTGGTGGAACTGCATTTTCTACCTTATTGTCTAAAATGAATCTTGCAACTACAAAAGGTGGAGATAGTTTAAATAGCTTTGCAAAAGTGGCAGGAATGAGTTCTGCGGAGTTTAAAAAAGCATTTAAAGAAGATGCATCTGGTGCAGTAGTTGAATTTATTAAAGGATTAGATACTGTAAACAAATCTGGTGGAAGTGCAATTAAGACATTAGACGATATGGGGCTTTCTGATGTACGTATGCGTGATACTCTATTAAGAGCGGCTGGTGCATCAGATACTTTTACGAATGCGTTAAAAATAGGAAATGATGCGTGGAATAAGAATACCGCATTGTCAAACGAAGCTCAACAGAGATACCAAACGATGGAATCTAAAATAAAGAAGCTTGGAAACCAGTTTAAAAAAGTTGGGATTCATATTTATGATGCTTTAGATGGACCAATTGGAAGTGCTGTATCAAGTGCTACAAAGCATTTGAGTAAGTTGAATAAGGCTATTGATAAAGATGGAATTGAATCAATTATTCCCAAAGAGGCGATTAATACCGTTAAGAATTTCGGATCTGTAGTATCTTCTGTGGCTGGAGGCGGTCTGAAAATACTTGGCACAACTGCAAAGTTTGTTGGGGATAATCTTAGTACAGTATTACCGGTAGCGACTGCATTTTTGACAGTTCTAAAAGGGTATAAAGTAGTAGCCAGTGTAGCAACAGCAATAAGAACAGCGCAAGCTGGACTTACATCATTTGGAGCAGCACAAATAGCATGTACGGCTATGGGAGTTAAATGCACTGCTACACTTACAGTAGGTCAAGCCGCATTTGGGCTGTTTACAGGTCAAGTCACTCTCGCAACTGCTGCAACAACAGCATTTAATGCAGCATGTACACTTCTCGGTGGGCCAGTTGGTGTTGCAGTTTTAGCTATTGGTGCTTTGGTGGCAGGTCTTGTTGCGTATGATATGACGCAAGATAAGTCTTTATCGGCTACGGAAAAAGCAACAAATGCTTTTGAAAAGGAAGTTGAAAAGCAAAAAGAGCTGACAAAAGAAATAAATAGTAACAAAAAGGCGAGACAAGATGCTGTAGAAACTACAGAGAATGAGGGAATACAAGCAGGAAAGCTTGCTGACAGACTTGACAGTTTGATGGCAGTAGAGAAAAAGTCTGCTGGTCAAAAAGCACAGATTAAAAGTATTGTTGAACAACTCAATGGTATTTATCCTGATTTAAACCTTAAATATGACGAAGAGAAGGACAAACTAAACCAATCAACTGAGGCTATCAGAAACAATATTGCTGCACAAAAAGAACTCGCGATGGCAAAAGCCTATGCATCTCAAATGGAAAGCACTGCAAAGGACATTGTTAAGCAAGAAAAGCAAAATGAAGTGTATGCAAAAAAGGCTGCTAGTTTACAAGATGATATTAACAAAAAACAGGAACAAGTAAATAAGTTAGAGAAGGCCGCAGCAGGAAAAAGTACCTATAGCACAGAGTATAAAAAGTATCAGACGGCAAATGCTGAACTTTTGACTTTGACAGCAACTCAAGAAGGATATAATACAAAACTTGAAGAGGGGAAAAAGAAAGTTGCTAATCTTAATAAGGAAATGGATGGGTGGGGCAATAAGCAAATAGGTGCAACAAACTTTGCTCAGTTCCAAAAAGATTTAGACAACCTTGCTAAAGAGGCAGGAATCAAGGCGAAAAATGTTCCAGCATCCATTGGACAAGGAATTAAAGATGGAATCTACGCAAACCCCGTTACAGGTGCAGATTTAAAACAGTTGATTAAGCTAGATGACTTAATGAGTAGTGATGAACTTGCCAAGATGCAACAACAAGGCATGAAGATTCCAGAATACTTAACACAAGGCATATCAGATGGTTCTATAACATTTAAAAATGCAGTAAAGCAATTACAAAATGGTATGGATTGGTCTGGAATGATTGAGAAAGCAAAGCAGAAAGGTATTGAAGTACCAGATAGCGTTGCACAAGGAATCCAGTCAGGAC
>JAQVCQ010000119.1 GCA_028689715.1 Lachnospiraceae bacterium | reverse complement strand
GCATTTTCCATAAGTTCTGCATTCTTTCTACGGTCTTCATCTATGATATGTCCGTAAACTTCTGTTACCATATCAGCCTGTGCATGACCAGAATCTCCCTGAACCGCTTTAATATCTCCACCACTTAATTTTAACTTATAAGTAACACTAGTATGTCGAATGCTGTGAAATACTACATCAGGAAGACCTTGTTCATCAATAATCTGCTGCATCTTATCTCTTAGATTGCTGTCACCAATAGGAAATCCAAATGTTGTAGCCATAACCAAATTGTAATCTTGGTATTCGGATCCAAGTGCTTCCTTCACATCATCCTGCTCTTTTTTCAGTTCCACCAGACACAATGCAACCGATTTTGGTATATAAACTCTTCGAATACTGCTTTCTGTCTTAGGTGTTTTTAACACACGAACTGTTTTATTATCTTTTTTTACAGAAGGAAATATCAATATAACTTCTTTCGAGTTAAGTTCTTCGACTGCTTTTTTTGATACACGTTCCACCTGCTTATTTACATTGATATATGCACGATTCTCATTAATCGCTTCCTCTGTTATATCCACACAGTCCCATGTCAATCCAAGCAATTCTCCTAAACGAAGGGTTGCTGTGAAACTAAGATGAAAAGCAACTTGCAGCCATTTATGATTACACGCATTTATTGCTTGCATCAGCATATCAGCTGTCCATATCTCTCTTTTTTCTTTCTTATGTTTGGGAACAGTTGCATCTTCCGCAGGATTCTTCTCCATCATATTCCACTTCTTACCCTGTCTGAAACAACTTCTAAGAATTTTATGAATCTCATTCACTGTAGAGGTCGATATTGTTTTACTACCATCTTTATTCCTGGAACTTTTTACCGCCGGCATACTTAACAACTGTTGATAATACTTCTCTAAAAAATGTGTATTTATTTTCTTCAGATCTGTCTCTCCAATGGTTGGAATAATGTAATTGTTAATAATAGAAATATTCCCATCATACGTAGATACACCCCATTTATCTCGACCATATATCTTAATATATTCTTGTAACAGTTCCTCTAATTTTGCACACTTCTGAACCTCGAATTTTCCTGTGGCCATTTTATACTCAATTTCCTTCTTTCGAGTATTGGCTTCATTATGGGAACTGAAACTTTCTGATTTCTGATGAATAGATCCATCCTCATCTCGCACCTTATATACAACACTGTATTTTTTACCACGTTTTCTTATAAAAGCCATATTACAAGCCTCCTTCATGATATTTCTTAGCCCACTTCAAAAATTCCTTACGATAGATACGAAGTACTCTACCAGCACCCACTGCTGGAAATTTCTCCATTTGAATCCACTTGGTTATTGTGGCAGTTGTTACTCCTGCAATATCAGCAGCTTCCTGTCTTGAAATATATTCCTTCGTTTCTACTGGAATGCAATCATCTTCTGCCTGCTTTGTTTTTGACGTCCTTACCTTATAATCGTTCTGCACATTTAAGAATCGTTGAAAACTCTTCTGCGAAATATACCGCGTATTATCACAAATCCTTACTTCCAGAATCTCTCTATACTCTTTTGATTTAGAAATAATTAGTAGTTTACTACGTGGAATCTTCAACAGAGCCGCTGCTTTATGAAATGGTATATAATATGCTTCTAATTCTTCTATCGATAAGACTTTTTCTACTTTCTGATACTTCGTTTGATTCACATACCATTTATCAAAAGTCTCTTTTGGTATTCTCATTACAAAATCTACTGTAATTGTATTTAGTTGTTCCTTCCTCCATACCTCATAAATGCTTGAGTCGTGTACGCCCAGAACGTTTGCTGCTTCTTTAAAGGAATAAGAAGTCTTAAGAAGCTCGGCTCCTGGCTTATTGCCAGTTACCTTTTTATGCTTTACCTGATTTGCATACCATTTTTCAAAGCTTTCGATATCAACTCTCATCATTCCATCAATGATTTTTGTCTCGAAAAAATTTCTATGAACAAGCCAATAACTCTCCGTCTTCTTTACGCCAAGTAATCTTCGCATCTCTGTTACTGACATTGTATTCTTTAATTTAGAATCTTTTGATGCCTGGTATTTCTCTAATTTGGTTCTAACATCAGTGGTTTCTCTCGTATTTTGCATTGCCTCACCTCCTTCTGCACACACTATAACACACAGACCCTCATTTCATTTAGAAGGTAAATTAATTATTTTCTGACTTGTTATTCAGCCATTCATCAAACCCCATCTTAGGAATACGATACTTTGTGCCTATCAAAAACCATTTGAATTCATTTCTCTTTAGCAGCTCATAAACTGTAGGTCTGCTAATTCCTAAAATTACCTGTAATTCCTTTACTGTGTAACATCTATTTTCAACCATTATGCGATTCCTCTTTTTCCTTCCATGAAACTAACAACTTGATTTTTTACTTTCAATCTACTTCTATGAATTCTCATTTTAGCCGATTCATAGGTAATTCCTTCTTGCTCTGCAATATCTACTAATGACTTCTCACCACGAAGATATTGTTCAAAGGATTCCTTCTCTTTTCCCAGAATGGATAACTGTAGATTAAACAGTTCATAATCCTTTCTCATTTCCCGGAGCAGATACGCGTTTCTGATGAATTCCTCCGACCGATCAACACCTTCCATTACATCTCCTGAAAAGTTACAGTTAATCAGCGCATCCCTAGTCATTACATTTCTTACTGCTTTTTTTGCTGTAGGATCGCTGATTACTCCACCGCCATGGATTCTCACACCCAGATCTCCCATCTCACTATGAAGATTACTCTCTTTTTCACATTCAATCATATATCGAAGGCCTTCTGTATATCCTTCTACAATCCCTATAAAACTGCTGTAATTCTTAATGATGATATCTACTCTCTTTGCTGAGTTTGCATCCACATATATCTTAATCAGGTTTTTGTCTGCCATATTTATCTCCTTTTGACTTAATCAGATTTATTTGCAAACTTTACGCGCGTTGTTTACAAGAATTAACTTGTCTTGACACTGATTATTCTAAAGGATTTCTGACTTAAATACGTTACCAATATTCTTTACTTTCGTACCAAAAGTAAAGGGATACTTTACTTTTACACAAACTCAAAAAGAATCGCATGTCTTTAATGCAATATTTTTTTAAAAAGTCCTTGTCATTAGTATTTAATATTAACTAAGTATTTTATGGCATCATCCTTGCTATAACTTACAATTTCCTTGAAATTTCACTAACACTTTTAACTGTTCCAATGCTGTATTCTTCATTTGAATAGATGTAAGACTTTGGAATAATTTCATCATTTCCCACATCCCCCCACTCGATGTTTTTGCATCAACTTCATTATTCAAAAGATATCCCGTAGTAGTACCCAGAATATCTGCCAATTCCACAATCACACTTCCCTTAATATCCGATAGATCATTCTCATAATGTGAAATAGTCATCTTTGTAGTAAACATCTTCTCTGCTAATTCTTCCTGTGTCATTCCCATCTTTAATCTATGCTCTTTAATTCTTCCACCCATTGTGCTATTATCAATTTTCTTCATTTTTCTCTCCGTTTCCGGAACACGAAACGGAAACAAGCACAGATTTTGAGACAGAAAAAAGGACCCGATCAAAACGATTACAAATAAACCTATGGTAATACATACCACATGGTGTTATTTCCGTTTTGTCGGCTCCTAAAAGTTCTCTGCTTTTTCCAACTCGTAACAAACTCTTGATCATCAACTGTCGGTACTGAGGATTCAGGATTTCTATGAATACCTGTCCAATCTACCGCTACCCTCGATGTCTCAATGTATTCAGTTTTTATTGCGATACAATTTTAATTCTATTTCGATAATTGCTTTTTCTGAAAGTTTCTACTTAATTCAATCATCTGATCAACTGCTGTCTTCAATTCTTCCTCTTCCAATACTCCAGACACACTTGCCTGCATAACAAATCTTCCATCCTTATAAACCATCACATCATAAAATGGTGCTTGATTTGATTGTTCTATCACATAACCATTGTATTCAAGCATCTGCCTTCTCCCATCTTCTTACTGGTTTTCTTATTTTCCTTCATAACACTAACGCTGACTGCTCCTTGTCTTTTGGAAATCTTGTTTCTTCTGTCTTCCATCGTAGAAATCATCCCATCGGTTACAGTGGCAATAATATCACTGTTGCATCTGTCACAATGTATATCTACTTCTGATCCGTTCTTTGCTTTGCATACTACTTTTCCGCAAACTGGACAATGAATTTCTCTCTTAACTATTCTTTCAATCATCAAATAATCCTCCTGGTAATAAGTTTACTCTTATTATCAATGGATAAAGGGAAATCAAAACCATTGATGATTTTATTGTGGCAGATGAGTTCCGATACGCCGAAGTCCGCGCCATCTGCCATATTCCTTCTATGCTGATCCCCAATACATTTCTTCTCAATCCAATAATCACTTACCCTCTACAAACCACATATTGTTATCTTCATAGTATAGATGGCTCTCTCGTCCATCGATAATACAAGTGTACCTGATTCCTACTCCACCTGCTTTCCGGCTTGCTGCTCTACATACATCCTTTACCATTTGAATCTCATACTGATGACCATCCGTCCAAATAAAACTCTTTGGAATCAGTCTTCCATCCTTTGAAAATGTTGCATTTACATCAACATATACTTTGCTCGATTCCACAATAACCTCCTAAAATATTACCCAAAATATCCATGTGGATGAACGGTGTGGGTTGATTCCGCATCCAGTGTAGACAATATTTTATCTTGATACATGATACCTCTTTGAACACAGAAGTATCCAAACCTTCTTCTCAGTTCATCCATTGCTCCATCCATTTTCATCAGCTTTTCCCGTTTCTCCATACTGCAAAACAGATCTATCTGCTCCCAGTAATCATCAGTTACAAGGTCTGCACCTCTAACTCCAATGCTTCGGATTGGCTTATGCCAAGTATAATTTTCCTTAAAAATACGATAGGCCTCTTCTGCAATTTCGCCTGTAATATTTGTGGCATTCATGATTTTATGCTGTCTGGTAAAAGAATACAGCTCATTGTCACGAACACTGATTTCCACGACTCTACAACGAAATCCATTTTTACGGAGCCTGGATGCAACACTTTCTGATAACATATAGAGGACTATTTTTACATCCTCATCTGTCAAAAGATCTCTCGGTGTTGTTGTACTGTTTCCTACAGATTTGATTGGTGCATGGGTATTCTCTATTTTTACAGGAGAATCATCATAGCCATTTGCAAAAGCCCATAAAATACTTCCCATCTTTCCCAACTGTAGGTTCAACATTTTCTCATCCGTTCTAGCTAAATCTCCGATGGACTTAATTCCAAATCGTGCAAGCTTCTGATGGGTAGACCTCCCTACATATAGAAGATCCGATACTGGAAGATCCCATGCCTTTGTCTGAAATTCATTCTCATACATGGTGGTAATGGCATCCGGCTTTTTATAATCAGAACCTAATTTTGCAAATATCTTATTGTAAGATATGCCGATACTGACTGTAATTCCCAGTTCCTTCTTCATCCGGTTGCTGATTTCTTTTGCTATCTTTTCGCCATCTCCTTTGACAGATGCACTGGCTGACACATCAAGCCAGGATTCATCAATACCATACGGCTCCTGTAAATCCGTATAGTCACCATATATTTCATGGGCCATTCTGGAAAATCTTAGATACAGGTCCATCCTGGGAGCGATAAATGTTAGCTCCGGACACACTTGCTTCGCTTGCCATAATGCCATGCCTGTCTTCACACCGTGTTTTTTTGCAATGTAATCTGCAGTAAGTATTATCCCATGCCTTGATTCAGGATCTCCACCAACAGCTATCGGCTTACCTTCTAACTCTGGGTGATGCAGGTGCTCCACTGATGCGTAAAAACAATTTACATCACTGTGTAATATGGTCCGTCCCATGACCAGTTACCTCCCTTCCATCAGAAAATCTGTTATCCATACAAGTTCGTTTTCACTCGTTGTCATCCGTCCTTGTAAGTGCAAGTATATATCTACTCTAATAAGATTTCAATGGTCGCTTTGGTTGATTTAATCTGTTATAATTAGATTTTAATTGCATTTCTGCTGGTATCGTGCTATTCTGTATCTGTGG
>JAQVCQ010000024.1 GCA_028689715.1 Lachnospiraceae bacterium | reverse complement strand
TCCACTGTAAAACCCTTGAGAAATCAAGGGTTTTTTCATATTATTAATAAGGAAAAGCAATACATGGAAAAATACAAATTTGAAAATGCATCAATGAAAGAGATGAACGAGATTGTTAGGATCTATAATTCAAACCCGATATTTTTATGGAATCATCTTGGAGTTGAAGCTGTGACAGGTGATTTTATTATAAATGAAATGACGCAGATGAAAGAAACTGGTTTTGACACGCTGCTCATAAAAAATAACAGAAACGAAGTAATTGGGTTTTGCGATATTAAAATGAACGAAGAGACTTATTTATCATTAATAATGCTAGATCATACTTTTCATGGAATGGGTCATGGAAAAGAAGTATTGTTTCAACTCGAGAGTATGCTGATAGAAAGACATACCAAACAGATTCGTATTGATGTTGTGGACGATTACAAAGAAAATGTCGTAGGTTTTTGGAAAAAACAGGGTTATGAAGAGGTAGAAACTGTAAAACTGCAGTGGAATGGATATGATTCAAATGCGATAAAGATGTACAAAACTCTATAATGATTATATTAAATGCAGGCTATTTATTAAGCCTGTTTTTTAATCCAAACATTTTTTGGAATTATATAAAATAATTTTATAAAAATATCTATTCTTATTGCTGTTTTCAAAATCGAGTGTTAATATTATAACATAGTTATTAAATAGGGTATTCCTATAAAAATATGATACAGGAAAAGGAGAAGTAACATGAGAGGTTTTGGTGTTTTGGAAAAAGGTAAAGTAGGATGGTTGGATAAGCCGGAGTATGTTTGTGGACCGGAAGATGTGATCTGCAGACCATTAGCGTTGGCACCATGTTCATCAGATGTTCATTCAGCAATGGAAATGGAAGGGGACTACCTGAAAAACAGAATCCTTGGGCATGAATCTGTAGGAGAAGTGATTGAAGCAGGTTCACAGGTGAAAGATTTTAAGGTCGGAGATAAAGTTGTAATTCCATGTACGACACCAACATGGAAACATCCTGATATTCAGGATGGAACACATCAGGATGCTGGTGGGTTATTCACAGCAATTAATTTTTCATCCTATGAAGATGGAACATTTGCAGAAAAGATCAAAGTAAGATCAGCAGATATGAACCTTGCACATCTTCCTGAAAACGTATCAGTAGAACAGGCGTGTATGGTAGTTGATATGATGACGACAGGATTTTATGGTGCAGAACTTTCAGAAGTGAAATTTGGTGACACTGTAGTTGTATTTGGAATCGGACCTGTTGGTCTGATGTCGGTAGCAGGTTCAAAACTTAGAGGTGCTGCAAAAATTATCGCAGTTGGAACAAGACCAGACTGTGTGAAGCTGGCATTCGAATATGGCGCAACTGATATCGTAAGCTATAAAGAAGGTGATGTAATAGCACAGATCATGGCACTGACTGGTGGTAAAGGCGCAGATGCATGTATCGTTGCCGGCGGTGGTATGGAAGCATTAAATAATGCGGTCGCTGTTGCAAGATGTGGATATGGAACAATTGGTATGCTTGATGTAATTACCGGAGAAGCATCAATGGTAATCAACAATATGTATATTGCAGGATTTTTAGCACACAAGACCATCAAAGGCGGTCTTTGTCCAGGAGGCAGAAAAAGAATGGAACGTCTTCTTGCAATGGTAGAGGCAGGACGTGTCGATCCTGGGAAAATGATTACCCATCGTTTTGAAGGACTTGATTCGATCGAACCAGCATTCCAGCTCATGGTCAATAAACCAAGAGATCTGATCAAACCTATTGTATTATTTAAGTAAGAGTAATGCTTGACAGCAACACGTTGACGTGCTAAACTACTAAAAACCGTTGAAGAAGAATAGTAATTATGCATGGCATATTACAGAGAGCCTTTGTTTGGTGGAAGAAAGTATATGCGTTCATAGTGAATGGGCTTTTGAGGGCAAACTGAAGGTAAAGTAGGAGCGCCGGAGTGAATCTCCGTTAACAATGTCAGCATATGTCAGTATGCATTAAGTGGATGTTTTTACATCAAGCCGGGTGGCACCGCAGGAATTTATTTCCCTGTCCCAGCAGGAAACTGTTTATGGGACAGGGTTTTTATGTCCCGCAATGGAAGGAGAACGCATGAAAGAAAGAGAAATCCCATACAAAATCTATCTTGAAGAAAATGAGATGCCTGACAAATGGTATAATGTCAGAGCGGATATGAAGAAAAAACCTGCTCCTCTTTTAAATCCAGGGACATTACAACCTATGACATTTGAAGAATTACAGGGAGTATTCTGTGACGAACTTGTGAAACAGGAACTGAATGATACCAGCCCTTTTATAGAAATACCGGAAGAAATCCGCAATTTTTATAAAATGTATCGTCCCTCTCCATTGATCAGAGCATACTGTCTGGAAGAAAAGCTTAATACACCGGCAAAAATTTATTATAAATTTGAAGGAAACAATACCAGTGGAAGCCATAAGCTTAATTCTGCAATTGCACAGGCTTACTATGCAAAAAAGCAGGGATTAAAAGGTGTTACGACGGAAACAGGTGCCGGACAATGGGGAACAGCACTCTCAATGGCATGTTCTTATTTTGATCTGGATTGTAAAGTATACATGGTCAAAGTTTCTTATGAACAAAAACCATTTAGAAGAGAAGTAATGAGAACATATGGTGCAAGTGTTACACCATCTCCATCTGAAGAAACAGAAGTTGGCAGAAGAATATTAAAAGAGTTTCCAGGAACGACAGGCAGTTTGGGATGTGCGATTTCTGAAGCAGTAGAAGCGGCAGTTTCCAGAGAAGGATACCGATATGTTCTTGGGAGCGTATTATCACAGGTGCTTCTGCATCAGTCGATCATTGGACTTGAAACCAAGGCGGCACTGGATAAATATGATATTACACCTGACGTCATAATAGGATGTGCAGGAGGTGGATCGAATCTGGGAGGATTGATTGCTCCATTTATGGGTGAGGTACTAAGAGGAGAAAAACAGTATCGATTTATAGCAGTAGAACCAGCATCCTGCCCAAGTTTAACAAGAGGAAAGTATGCATATGATTTCTGCGATACAGGTAAAGTGTGTCCACTAGCAAAAATGTACACACTTGGAAGTAGTTTCATGCCTTCTGCAAATCATGCAGGCGGTCTCAGATATCATGGTATGAGTTCAGTACTATCGGAATTATACGATCAGGGATTAATGGAAGCAGTTTCTGTAGGTCAGACTGAAGTATTTGAAGCAGCTGAACTTTTTGCCCGATCAGAAGGAATTCTTCCGGCACCGGAGAGCAGTCATGCAATCAGAGTGGCGATCAATGAGGCATTAAAATGTAAAGAGTCTGGGGAAGAGAAAACAATTGTATTTGGTCTGACAGGTACAGGTTACTTTGATATGGTAGCTTATGAAAAATTCCATAATGGTGAAATGAATGACTATATTCCGACGGATGATGAATTAAAACTGAGCATTGGTGCGATGCCTGTAGTGGAATAAATACAAAAAATAAATGCAAAAAAACAAATAAAATATAAAACTTAAATAATCAGAAAATATCGTCAATTAACAGACGGTATTTTTGTTTGGTTAAAAGTAAAATAATAATACGAGATAAATAGATAAATATTGTATATGACAATAATTTAACGTATAATAAAGTAACTATTCAATGTTATTGAATGTTGATTCTGAAAACAATATGGAGGTGTAAACTGATGGGGATGGTTGCAGATCCTAAAAGCCAGTATGAAGAACTGGACAAATTTTTATTAACGATTGCGGGGACGGAAGATGAACTGATCAAAGTGCTTCATCGTGCACAAGGTATTTTTGGCTATTTATCAGACGATGTTCAGTATTATGTCGCTGAAAAAATGAAAATTCCTGTGTCAAAAGTATATGGAGTCGTTACATTTTACTCTTATTTCACAACAAAGCCAAAAGGAAAACACAGAATTTCTGTCTGTATGGGAACGGCATGTTATGTAAGAGGTGCGGAACCGGTCCTGGAGGAATTCAAAAAAGAGTTGAACATTTCCTGTGATGAAACGACACCGGATGGTAAATTTTCACTGGATACACTGCGCTGTGTTGGTGCATGCGGTTTGGCGCCGGTGGTCATGGTAGGGGAAAAGGTATATGGGCATGTAACACCGGATATGGTAAAAGATATTCTGGCTGAATATGCGTGAAAGCGAGGTTAAGATGGGGAAAGTTCAATCAAAAGAAGATCTTTTAAAACTCAGAGAATCCTGCAGACAATTGCTTCATGTCCGCGTGCAGGGAGAACGAATAGAAGATCTGACGCAGATTACGGTATTTATGGGAAACAGTGGTTACAAATCAGGAGCAAAAGAAATAATGAATCATATTTTTGAAAAAATTCAGGAACTTGGTAAGGAAGATATCGTTTTATTACAGGCTGACAGTTCAGGGCTGGTTGCTTTTGAACCGCTTGTCGGAGTAAAAAGACCGGGAAGTGACCAGGTATTATTTGGAAAGGTAGATTTGAAAAAAGCAGATGAAATCCTGCAGGATTATATTATAGATGGAAATTCAATTGATGGAATACTTGCCCTGACAAATTCATAGAATGGTTGGGTCGTATTGTAGAAGCGGAGGGTAACAATGCAAAATTACAAGATGCACATGCTGGTCTGTGGGGGAACAGGATGTAAGTCAGCAAATGCTGACCAGATTGTATTAAATTTAAAAAGGTCACTTTCGGAATGCGGGATGGCGGATGATGTTTCGGTAACACAGACAGGATGCTTTGGTTTTTGCGAAAAAGGTCCTATTGTCAAGATTCTGCCAGACAACACATTTTATACACAGGTCAGACCGGAAGATGCCAATGAAATCGTGACGAGCCATATTTTATATGGAAGAAAAGTGCATAGATTATTATACAAGGATCAGACTACACTGGAGTCTATTGAAGATTCCAAACATATGGATTTTTATAAGAAACAACACCGTGTTGCGCTAAGGAATTGTGGGTTTATTGATCCAGGTAATATAGAAGAATATATTGCAAGGGATGGCTATCTGGCATTGACTGAATGCATTACCTCAAAAAGTCGTGAAGAAGTAATTCAGATCGTCAAGGACTCAGGACTTCGTGGAAGGGGCGGAGCCGGATTTCCGACAGGACTCAAATGGGAGATCAGCAGCAGATATGACGATGAACAGAAATATGTGGTCTGCAATGCGGATGAAGGTGACCCGGGTGCATTTATGGACAGATCCATACTGGAAGGTGATCCGCATGCAGTATTGGAAGCCATGGCGATCTGCGGCTATGCGACGAAAGCTTCAGAAGGAAGGATTTATATCAGGGCAGAATATCCGCTTGCCATAAAAAGACTTGAAAATGCAGTAAAGGCAGCAGAAGAGTATGGATTTTTAGGTGAGAAGATTTTGGGGACTGATTTTTCATTTAAAGTATCTTTGACATTTGGTGCAGGTGCATTTGTATGTGGTGAAGAGACAGCGTTGCTCCGATCAATGGAAGGGGGCAGAGGAGAGCCGACAACAAAACCACCATTTCCGTCAGAACATGGACTGTTTGGAAAACCTACTACAATTAACAATGTTGAAACGTTCGCTAATATTCCTGTCATCATAAGACAGGGTGCAAAATGGTATCGTTCCATGGGCACAGAAAAATCTGCAGGAACGAAAGTATTTGCACTTGCGGGAAAGATCAATAATGTCGGGCTGATCGAAGTCCCAATGGGCACAACACTTCGTGAAGTTATATTTGATATTGGTGGAGGAATAAAAGACGGTAAAAAATTCAAAGCGGTTCAGACTGGTGGACCTTCAGGAGGATGTCTGACAGAAAAAGATCTGGATACACCGATTGATTTTGATAATCTTGTAGCAAAAGGATCCATGATGGGCTCAGGTGGTATGATCGTAATGGATGAAGATAGTTGTATGCCAGCTGTTGCAAAATTTTATCTTCAGTTCACACAGGAAGAATCATGTGGTAAATGTACACCTTGCCGTATTGGAACGACAAGACTTCTGGAACTTCTTGAATTGATCTGCAATGGGGAAGGAACAATGGAAAGCCTTGAGGAATTAAGACGTCTCAGTAGTGTAATAAAAGATACAGCATTATGCGGGCTTGGTCAGACTGCTCCTAATCCGGTACTGTCCACATTAAATGCCTTCTGGGATGAATATGTTGCACATGTGGTCGATAAGAAATGTCCGGCAGGTGTCTGCACTAAGTTATTGGATTATACCATTCATGCTGACAAATGTAAGGGATGTACGATGTGTTTCAGAGTCTGTCCTGCTGGTGCAATATCGGGAAAAGTAAAAGAAGTGCATTTTATAGATGTATCAAAATGTATCAAGTGCGGAGCATGTATGGATACCTGCAAATTCAATGCGATTACCAGGGGATAAGGAGTGGATAGAATGTCTGATGTTACAATCACAATAGATGGTAAAACTATGAAAGTAAAACAGGGAACCAGTATTCTTGAAGCGGCCAAAGAAGCAGGAATCACGATTCCGACCCTTTGCTATTTTAATCTTGAGAATGCTGATATTGCCTGTAAACCTGCTTCCTGCAGAGTATGTGTCGTGGAAGTAGAAGGATCAAGGAATTTATTACCATCCTGTGTGACTTCGGTCGCAGAAGGAATGGTAGTCAGAACGAATTCAAAAAGAGCAATTAATGCAAGAAAAATGAATATAGAACTTTTGTTATCGGATCATCCAAATGACTGCCTTACTTGCCCAAAATCGGGGAGTTGCGATCTTCAACGCCTTACACAGATCGTTGAAGTGCGTTCTATCGATGTAACAGGGACAAGGAGATCGACCGTACCAGTCGAAGTGGGCAAGGCATTAAAACGTGATCTGTCAAAATGTATCATGTGCCGAAGATGTGAGACAATGTGTTCTACTGTACAGTCTGTCTATGCACTTTCAGCCATACACAGAGGTTTTCCGGCATATGTTGGTACTGCTTTTGAAGAACCACTTTCTGATACAGTCTGTGTATCATGTGGACAGTGCTCGGCAGTTTGTCCTGTCGGTGCAATCACTGAAAATGATGAAGTTGAAAAAGTAATTGATGCACTGGCTGATAAAACGAAAACAGTGGTATTTCAGACAGCACCTTCGGTCAGAGTTGCAATAGGAGAAGAGTTCGGTCTTCCGGCTGGAACAGAAGTGACCGGTAAAATGATTACAGCACTTCGCAGACTTGGCGCAGACTATGTCTTTGATACGAACTTTGCAGCAGATCTGACGATCATGGAAGAAAGTGCAGAGATTATCGAAAGAATCAAAGCCTTTTTAAATGATGAGAAAGTCAGTCTTCCGATCACAACATCCTGTTGTCCGGGTTGGGTGAATTTCTTCGAATCACAGTTCTCAGACATGCTGGATCTGCCATCAACTGCTAAGTCTCCACAGGGAATGTTCGGAGCAGTTGCGAAAAATTATTTTACACAAAAACTGGGTATTAGGAGAGAGGATATGATCGTTGTTTCGATCATGCCATGTACAGCCAAGAAAGTAGAAGCGGATCGAGAAGCGCTGAAAGTAAATGGGAACCCGGATGTGGATATTGTTCTGACGACTAGGGAAACAGCACGTTTGTTCAAACTTGCCAACATAGATTTCACGAAGCTGGAAGATTCGGAATTTGATGATCCACTTGGTGAATCCACAGGAGCAGCATCCATATTTGGTGTAACTGGTGGAGTATTAGAAGCTGCACTTCGTACAGTGTATGAAACACTCGAAGAAAAACCTTTGAAAAAGGTCGAGTTTTTTGATGTCAGAGGATTTACCGGTGTAAAAACAACAACACTAAAAATTGCAGGAATTCCAATTAATGTTGCAGTTGTTCATGGACTTGCCAATGCCAGAAAGGTCATGGATGAGGTGAAAGCAGGAAATCCAAGAGATCTTCACGTAATCGAAGTCATGGCATGTCCAGGCGGATGTATCGGAGGAGGAGGTCAGCCTTACCATAGAGGAGATGGAAGCGTTCTGTCAAAGAGGACCAGCGCAATTTATGAGATCGATAAAGATAAAAAAATCAGAAAATCTCATGAAAATCCATTTATAAAAGAACTCTATCAAAATTATTATGGGGAACCGCTCAGCCATCTTGCACACGAACAGCTTCATACACATTATACGGCAACGGCAAAATACTGATGCGTAATAGCGCATAGAATGAACGGTATAATTATAGTAATAAAGAATCAAAAAGATGAAAAACCGGTCCTGTTAAAATGATTAAAAAAATTTAACAGGACTGTTTTTTCTGATTGAAAAGTATATCAATTGCTATATAATTCAAATATACAAAATAATATATTTATTCAGTATATGGTTTGACATATGTATTTATGCGTGATAATATATATCAGTACGAAATGACTAAAAAAAATACTTTCAGGTATTTTTTTTTGTGATTTTGTAACTTATTATGAAATAGGAGCAATTTTGAGATGGGAAAATTAAGCAACAAATGGACAAGAGCAGCGATTCCTGCTCTGCTGATTCACTGCAGTATTGGTACTGTTTACTGCTGGTCACTTGTTAAGGATGCAATTGCAACCGAAATTGGAAGCAAAACAACTACAGTAGAGTGGGCATTTAGTATTGCGATCTTCTGCCTTGGTATGTCTGCTGCGTTTATGGGAAATGTCGTTGAAAAAGATATTCATAAGTCAGCCCTTATTGCTGCAATCTGTTTTGCACTCGGTATGGCTGGAACAGGATTTTTCATTGCACAGAAATCAATAATAGGTATTTTCTTATCATACGGTGTCGTAATGGGGGTTGGTCTTGGAATTGGTTATCTGACACCTGTCAAAACACTCATGCTTTGGTTCGATAAACAAAAAGGTCTTGCGACCGGTCTTGCTGTTGCAGGATTTGGTCTTGCGAAAATGATCGCAAGCCCGATCATGGAATCCTTACAGGCTTCAGTTGGAATTGTTAATATGTTCTATATTCTGGCAGCTGTTTATTTTGTTATGATGTTCATTGGATTTTTACTTTTGAAAAAACCTGATGGATGGGTTGAATCCAAGAAAAAATCTGAGTTCAAACCATTGCAGGTTCTTACAAATAAAACATTTATCGGAATCTGGATCATGTTCTATATTAATATTACATGTGGTCTTGCACTGATTTCCCAGGAAAAGAATATTCTTCATGAAATCGGATTTGCATCTGTTGCTGTGATCTGTTCTTTCACAGCATTCTTCAATGCAGCAGGTAGACTTGGATTTTCAGCACTTGCTGACAAATTAAAAGATCGAAATACTATTTATAAAATAATCTTATCATTGTCAATTGCATTTACAGCAGTGGTTATTCTGACAAGAGGTATTGAAAACAAGATCGTTGTTCTTGTAGTAGCGTTATTGTTTATGATCAATGCTGCTTATGGTGCAGGATTTAGTAATCTTCCTACTTTGTTATCTGATCATTTTGGTATGAGGACGATTAGTACGATCCATGGACTTGCACTTTCAGCATGGGCGATTGCAGGATTATCAGGTAACCAGCTGAGTGCGTTCATATTTAGTAGAACAGGTACTTATGAAAGCGTTATGTACGTAACAATTGTTTTATATTGTATTGCACTTGCAAGCAGTATATTTCTTGTAAAACATGGTGAAAAAGTAGAATAAATCAGTAAAAAAACATATAAAACTGTAAAATGTTTACAAAATGTTCATGAAATATCATTGGGATGTTACAAATGTCTGGTAAAATGATATTTGAGGTGAATGCCTATGCGTAAACATTTGACTTTTATGGTTGTATGTATTCTGGCAACAGCAATTTTGAATATTTTAGCTGTGATCAATCCGGAATTTAGTGATTTTTATGTAAGAATAGCGACACCGGTCTGGCTGAATACATATGGCAGACTGACAGGGATATTTCCTTTTTCTGTAGGTGAACTCATGATCGCACTGGTCTTGATGCTGATTGTATTGACAATCGCATCAGGGTTAGTTGCGGTCATTTTTTATTTTTTGAAAAACAGGATTGTTTATTTTAATAAATCGTTCAACCTGCTAAAGAGAGGATTGCTGACTACAGGATATGTCATTTGTATTACGGGGTTACTCATTACATTGAATTGTTTTATTTACTACAGATGTTCAAAAATAACCGAATCAGCAGCAGAAACGCAGAATTACTCTGTTGCAGAATTGATCATGATTCGAAATTATATTGTAATGAAAACAAATGAGCTTTCGCTGATCGTAGACCGGGATATTGAAGGAAATGTTATATATTCCGGGAATATGGCAGAACAGGCTGTTTTGAGCATGCAGAAACTGGGATCGAAATTTGACAGATTGTCTGGATACTATCCAGAACCTAAAAAAATAGCTTCGTCAGAATTTTTAAGCCAGCAGTATATGAAAGGATACTATTTTCCATTTACAGTGGAGGCTAATTATAATGGTATGATGGGAACCATTCATGTACCGGCTACGATGTGTCATGAATTAGCACATGTCAAAGGCTATCTGTTTGAAGAAGAAGCAAATATGCTGGCTTTTCTTGCCTGTATTCAATCTGACGATGTTACATTTCAGTATAGCGGATATCTGAGTGTCTTAAATTATATTGACAATGATTTTTATAAGGCAGTTAATAAAGACAGAACAAGATATTTAGAACAGGTAAGAATAGAAGACAGAGTAAAAAAAGATAATATTTTTATTTCGGAACAGGATTGGATAAAAATCGAGAAAAAGGCTGTGATCAAAACCGAAACCGTTAAAAAAGCGACACAAAAGTTCACGGATACCACACTAGTATTAAATGGTGTCTCAAATGGCTTTGAGAGTTATTCTGATGTTGTTAAATTATTAATGTATTATTATGATGAGTCTGAATCTGATTCCATACCATCAGAATATGTAGTCAATGCAAAATGAAATACCGAGCAATAAAACTTTACGATAAAAGATACAAACAAACAATGTTAACCAAAATAAAATCATAGTTGACAATACGTTTAAAACAACATATACTATCCCTGTACAAAATAGGAGGATAGTAATGATGCAAACAAAAGAAAACACAAGAAACACAACCATTATTTCAACAAAAAGCATAACTGTTGTTGCAATGTTTACAGCGGTACTGGCAGTTATGGCACAGATTTCCATTCCAATGCCATCGGGGGTTCCTGTTACATTGCAGACATTTGCAGTTGCTCTGACAGGCATTGTACTTTCGTGGAAAAAAGGAACGTTAAGTGTATTGATTTATATTATACTTGGAGTTATCGGGGTTCCTGTATTTTCTAATCTAAGTGCCGGGATTGCAATAATTGCAGGAAAAACAGGCGGTTTTATCTGGGGATTTTTATTTTTGGCAGCTCTTTGTGGTGTTGGTATTAAAATGAAAAATATGGTAATAGGAACTTTGCTTGGATTAACAGGTCTTGTAATCTGCCATTTTTTAGGCGTACTTCAGTTTTCGATACTTGCAGGAATGGGAATAGCTGAAACGGCGATCTTGGTTTCCGTGCCTTATTTACTAAAGGATCTTATTTCTGTCATCCTTGCCTATATACTTGGAAAAGAAATCAGAAAGAGACTGATCAGAGCAGACTTATTATCCTGATCAATGTAACTTTATTTTAATAAGGATCCTATTACTTTCGTAAGTCGATCGACTTACGAAAGTTTTTTTATTCCCCTGACGATAGAACCACATACCTGATATTGCTTTCTAAATTGTGCGGGTAGTGGTATAATAAGGGTAAAAATAAGGAGGCTGAAATTTGAAAATGAAACAGACACATAAAGAATACGGACAATTTGTTGATAATTTAGCAGGAAATATCAATTCCCTGAATACATATGAAATAGTAGAAAACAGATGGATAGGAGACCTGGAGTCAGCAGGAATCATATGTCGGCACAAAAAGACCGGAGCACAGATCGTGCTGTTGTCAAATGATGATAAAAACAAAGTGTTCTACATTGGGTTCAGAACACCACCAACAGATAGTACAGGAGTCGCGCATATTCTGGAGCATTCAGTATTGTGCGGTTCTAAAAATTTTCCGGCAAAAGATCCGTTTGTTGAGTTGGCTAAAGGGTCACTGAATACTTTTTTAAATGCAATGACCTATCCGGATAAAACTGTTTATCCCGTTGCAAGCTGTAACCAACAGGACTTACAGAACCTGATGCATGTATATCTGGATGCAGTATTTTACCCTAAAATTTATGATGAAAAGAAGATCTTTCTACAGGAAGGATGGCATTATGACCTTGAAGGCATGGAAGATGAGCTTTCAATGAATGGTGTTGTATATAATGAAATGAAAGGGGCTTTTTCATCACCGGATGATGTTCTTGACCGAGAGGTATTCAATACACTGTTCCCAGACACTGCTTATGGTGTTGAGTCTGGTGGAGATCCGGATTATATTCCTGACCTGACATATGAGGATTTTTTAGAATTTCATAGAAAATATTATCATCCATCCAACAGCTATATTTATTTGTATGGAGATATGGATATGGTGGAAAAGCTGAAATGGATCGATGAAAATTATCTGAACCATTTTGAAAAGATAGAAATTGATTCAAGTATTCAGAGACAAAAAACATTTGATACAAGAAAAGAAATTTCAAAAGAGTATTCGATCAGCGAAGCAGAATCGGAAAAAGATAATACTTATTTTGCTTATAATACTGTGATTTCAGATAGCATGGACCCGGAGCTTTATATTGCATTTCAGATTCTGGATTATGCGATCTGCTCTGCCCCAGGAGCACCGATCAAACAGGCTTTAATTGAAAAAGGAATTGGAAAAGATGTTTACAGTTCTTATGAGAACGGGATACTTCAGCCATATTTTTCAATTGTTGCAAAAGGAGCAAATGACGAAGACAAGGATTCCTTTGTTGCCATCGTTGAAGAAACCTTAAAAACTTTGATACGTGATGGAATCGATAAAAAATCTTTAATGGCGGGAGAAAATTTTTACGAATTCCGTTACAGAGAAGCTGATTTTGGTTCTTATCCAAAGGGGCTGATGTATGGCCTGCAGGCACTTGACAGTTGGCTCTATGATCCGCTAAAACCATTTCTTCACATAGAAGCAACAAAAACATTTGCATCCATGAAAGAGAAAATTCATACAGGTTATTTTGAAGAATTGATCAAAACATATCTTCTGGAAAATGAACATAAATCTGTTATTATGGTATCTCCGGTAAAAGGACTTGCTGCAAAGAAAGAAAATGAACTGCAGAAAAAATTAAATGAATTAAAAGAGAGTCTTACAAAAGAAGAAATCAGTGAGATTGAGAAACAAACAAAAGAACTTTTGAAGTACCAGGAAGAAGCGACCCCGGATGAAATTTTAGAAAAAATACCACTTTTGAACAGAGAAGATATTGAAAAAAGTGCGGAACCATTCATTTTACGTGAAACAAAATGTGATAACACACTGTTATTGCGCCATGACATTCATACCAACGGAATTGGCTATCTCAGATTATTATTTGATATGAAAAATATAGACAGAGAGTTGCTTCCGTATGTGGGAATATTAAAAAGTGTATTAGGTTATATTGACACGAAACATTACAAATACGGTGACCTTTTTAATGAAATCAATATATATACTGGAGGGATCACTTCACAGGCTGTTACCTATGTAAACTCTAAAAACCTGAAAGAATACAGATTTATGTATGAGTTCAAGGTCAGTGTATTATTTGAAAATCTGACAAAAGCATTTGAACTGATCGAGGAAATTTTGTTTAGCTCAAAGATCGAGGATGACAAAAGGCTTCAGGAAATCATATCAGAACAGAAATCAAGACTACAGGGAGATATGACTTCAGCAGGGCACTCGCTTGCAGCAATGAGAGCAATGGCTTATTTTTCTGAAACAGCTGCAATAGCGGAGGAGATCAAAGGGATTCCATATTACAGACTCTTAGAAGATCTGGAACAGAATTTCGAACAGAAAAAAGAACCATTGATCCGGAATCTGAAAAAGCTAATGGCTGTTATTTTCAGACCAGAGAACCTGATGATTGACTTTACTGCCAATGAAGAGGCAGGATCGGAACTTGCAGATCTCGTGAAAGATCTAAAAGGCAAACTATATACTGAAAAAATGGAATGCAATCCATTTAAAATTCAATGCAGTGTAAAAAATGAAGGATTTACAAATTCTTCAAAAGTATTATATGTATGCCGTGCAGGAAACTTCATGAAAGATGATCTGGTGTATACAGGTGCGCTGAGGGTTCTCAGAGTTATTATGGGATATGACTATCTTTGGAACCAGGTCAGGGTAAAAGGCGGAGCCTATGGGTGTATGAGTAATTTCAGTAAGACTGGTGACTGCTATTTTGTATCATACAGAGACCCAAATCTTGAGAAGACTCTGTCTGTTTATGAAAATGCTGCAGAATATATTAAGGAATTTTCTGCAGACGAGCGAACCATGACAAAATACATCATTGGTACGGTCAGTGATCTGGATATTCCGTTAAATCCTTCTGCAAAGGGAAGCAGATCACTGTCAGCGTATCTTTCAAATGTTGAATTTGAAGAAATACAGAAAGAACGGGATGAAGTGTTGAATACGACGTCAGAGATCATTAATACTCTGGCATCACATGTGAGAACATTTATCGAGGATGGATGTATCTGTGTTGTAGGAAACGAAGAAAAAATAATGGAAAAAAAGGAACTGTTTGAACATACAGAACCACTTTTTCATTAAATGTGAGGAGGAAGTATATGAAAACAGGAAAACAATTAAAAAGAATCTATGCAATGCTTCTGTGTATACTATTGATAACCCAGCTGACAGCCTGTGGCAGTTCTAATCGATCTTATGAGGAAACATCTACTGAAAGCACAGCTGCATATGACAGTGCAATGGCACCTACAGAGGAAGCTGCAATGGAAGCACCAATTGCAGACGAGAGCTATAAAGCGGTGCCGGAAGCAGAAGGGGCTGTATCTGGAAGCCAGGGACAGACTCTGCCGGCTACAAACAGAAAACTCATAAAAAATGTGAACATGAGCGTCGAAACACAGGAATTCAATGCAGTTCTGTCTACAGTCAGAAATAAAGTATCGACACTTGGTGGTTATATTGAAAGCATGAACATTGGTGAGAATGGTTACAGTGCAACTGATACGACACGGTATGCGAATGTCACTGCAAGAATACCGGCCGACCAGATGGATGGATTTGTTGAAAACGTGGAAACAATTTCCAATATGATCAGCAAGAGTGAAACGGTCCAGGATGTGACCCTCCAGTATGTTGACATTGAAAGTCATAAAAAAATGTTACTTGCTGAACAGGACAGCCTGCTAAGATTGCTGGAGAAGGCAGAAACAATTGAAGATATTATTACAATAGAAAGCAGACTTTCTGAGGTGAGATATCAGATCGAAAGTATGGAGTCACAGCTGAGAACATATGATAATCAGATAGATTATAGTACTGTTTATTTATATATTACTGAAGTTGAGAGACTCACTCCGCCAGAAGAAAAAGAAATTGGTGACAGAATATCAATAGGTTTCTGGGAAAACGTTTATAAGGTTCAGGAAGGTCTGAAAGAATTTGTGATCCGGGTCATAATAAATATTCCATACATCATTGTGCTACTTGCTGTAGCTTTAATCTTGTTCATATTAGCAAGGATCATCATTAAAATTGAACGCAGATCTTTGAAAAAGAGGCAATCAGTAAATGCAACCAGGCATTCAAAAGAAAATCAAAATTTAAATAATAACGCAAGTTCTTATGCAGATCTGTATCACAAAGATACAGAACCCAAAAATCTTGAAGCCCAGAATATGGAAGCACAGGATACAGTGGAAACAAAGAAAGGTAATCAGGAATGAAAGACAATTTTAAGTCGGGATTTGTTACGTTGATCGGCAGACCCAATGTAGGAAAATCAACGCTGATGAATAGAATCATCGGACAGAAAATAGCAATTACATCAGACAAGCCACAGACAACAAGAAACAAGATCCAGACGGTATATACGAGTGATGAAGGACAGATCGTTTTTGTTGATACACCGGGAATCCACAAAGCGAAGAATAAACTTGGCGATTATATGGTCAATACTGCGCAGAGAACGATAGGTGAAGTCGATGTTGTGCTTTGGCTTGTAGAGCCGACTACTTTTATTGGTGCTGGAGAAAGACATATTATTGAACAGCTTGAAAAAATAAAAGAACCAGTTATTTTAGTCATCAATAAGATTGATTCTGTAAAACCAGAAGAAGTTCTGAAAGCGATCGATACCTATAGAACGGAGTATGAATTTGCGGAAGTAGTCCCGGTATCGGCGAAAACATCCGTAAATCTGAATGCATTGCTTGAATGTATTATGAAGTATCTGCCTTATGGTCCTGCGTTCTATGATGAGGATACAATAACTGATCAGCCAGAAAGACAGATCGTGGCAGAGCTGATTCGTGAAAAAGCGCTAAGACTGATGGAAAAAGAAATCCCGCATGGGATAGCCGTTTCAATTGAAAGTATGAAATTTAGAAAAAAAATTGTAGATATCGAAGCAACAATTGTGTGTGAAAGAGATTCTCATAAGGGAATGATCATTGGAAAAAATGGCGCCATGCTTAAAAAAATCGGAAGTCAGGCACGTGTTGAAATTGAAGATATGCTCGAATGTAAAGTCAATCTGCAATTATGGGTAAAGGTAAAAAAAGACTGGAGAGACAGTGATTTTTTACTAAAAAATTTTGGATATCATAAAAATGATACTGAATAATTTTGCCCTTTGTTTGAAACGATGTAAAGGATAAACATGACACAGGAATTTTTAGCAGTTACTGGTATGATCTTGAAGACCGTGCCTGTCGGAGAATACGACAGGCGCGTTGTTATTTTAACAACTGAAATGGGTAAGATCTCAGCTTTTGCAAAAAGTGCAAGAAAACCGAACAGTCACCTTGTGGCGGCCACAAATCCATTCTCTTTTGGGAAATTCAGGCTATATGCTGGAAGGAATTCTTATAATATCATTGAAGCAGAAATTTCGAATTATTTTGAAGAGCTGAGGGAAGATTTTGTATCAGCTTATTATGGCATGTACTTTTTAGAGATTTCAGATTATTACACAAGAGAAAATAATGATGAAAAGGAACAACTCAGGCTGTTATACCAGTCAATACGAGCAATTTGTTTGCCAAAACTGAACAATAAACTGATCCGATCTATTTTCGAAATAAAGTCAATTGTTGTAAATGGTGAATTTCCGGGAATTCCGGAAAACAGAGTCCTCTTAGAATCTACGATCTACACAATACGATATATTGTGGATTCGGGAGTTGAAAAATTATATACATTTGACGTCTCGTCGGAAGTACTTCATGAACTGATCAGTATTTCAGAATACTACAGAAAGACAATTATGGATCATAAGTTCATGAGCCTGGAGATCCTTGACAATATGGAATAATGGCTGATTTTCGAATTATACTTAAAAATGATTGAAAAGAATGAAATTGTTGGTTATAATTATAGCGCAAGTTTTTCGCAAGTGAGGAGACATAAGTGATATATGAAAAGTAAAATGCCATGTTGTATTTTATTGACGGTAACAATCATTCTGTCAGGTTGTGCAACAAAAAATGAAATCACCAATACAACGCTTGAAATCAAAAAAGACGGAACATTGGAGCAATCCATTATTGAAACATTTGAGAAGGATTATTATGATGCTACTGAACTTCAGGAGATGATTGAGAGTGAAATTTCAGATTTTAATCTAACTGATGGAAGTGAAAAAATACAATTAAAGGAAGTTGAACTCAAAGAAGATGCAGCGTATCCTGTTCTTACTTATGGGGATGCAGCAAGCTATGCTGAGTTTAATGATGTTACATTTTTCTATGGAACGATAGCACAGGCATATGAGGAAGGATTTGACCTTACTATTAATCTTACTTCTGTTAAAGACAATGAAGAAATAGATAAAGATGATATTCTTCAAATGGGAGATCATTATTTTGTTATCGCAGAAGAAAGCATAGTAATTGAAACATTTCATAATATTGAATACATCAGTGGAAATGTTACTTTAAATGGGAAAAAAGAAGCAATGGTCACAACGCAGGATGGTGAACTTGCTTATATTATTTTTAAATAAAACAAATCCTTATGTAAGGATACTAGGAGGCAGTTATGGAAAAGACAATGGAAAAGATCGTAGCACTTGCTAAATCGAGAGGATTTGTTTATCCCGGTTCTGATATTTACGGCGGTCTGGCTAACACATGGGATTATGGTAATCTGGGTGTAGAATTAAAGAACAATGTCAAAAAAGCATGGTGGCAAAAATTCATCATGGAAAATCAGTACAATGTTGGTGTAGACTGTGCGATTCTTATGAATCCACAGACATGGGTCGCATCAGGTCATCTTGGTGGGTTTGCTGATCCTTTAATGGATTGCAAAGAATGCCACGAAAGATTTCGTGCAGACAAACTGATTGAAGATTATTGTACTGAAAAAGGTGTTACACTGGACAGCGGAATTGATGGTTGGACACAGGACCAGATGAAAGCATTTATAGATGAAAAAGGTATTAATTGTCCTACTTGTGGAAAGCATAATTTTACAGATATCAGACAGTTCAATTTGATGTTTAAAACATTCCAGGGTGTAACAGAAGATGCAAAGAATACTGTTTACCTTCGTCCTGAAACAGCACAGGGTATTTTTGTGAATTTCAAGAATGTACAGAGAACTTCCAGAAAGAAAATACCTTTTGGAATTGGACAGGTCGGAAAATCTTTCAGAAATGAAATCACACCAGGAAACTTTACTTTCAGAACAAGAGAATTTGAGCAGATGGAACTGGAGTTTTTCTGTGAACCGGACACAGACCTTGAATGGTTCGCATATTGGAAAGCATTTTGTATTAACTGGTTGCAAACACTTGGAATTAAGGATAATGAAATGAGAGTCAGAGATCATGACAAAGACGAACTTTCATTTTACTCAAAAGCAACAACGGATATCGAATTTCTATTTCCTTTTGGATGGGGAGAACTTTGGGGAATTGCAGACAGAACTGATTATGATCTTTCTCAGCACCAGAATACATCTGGACAGGATCTTACTTACTTTGATGATGAGAAAAAGATCAAATATGTGCCATATGTAATTGAACCTTCACTTGGAGCAGACAGAGTCGTTCTTGCGTTCCTTTGTGCTGCATATGATGAAGAAGAAATTGGCGAAGGTGATGTCAGAACTGTTCTTCATTTCCACCCGGCACTTGCACCGGTCAAGATTGCGGTACTTCCACTTTCAAAAAAACTTGGCGAGGGAGCTGAAAAAGTATTCCTAGAGCTTTCTAAAAAATACAACTGTGAATTTGATGACAGAGGAAATATCGGAAAACGTTACAGAAGACAGGATGAAATTGGAACTCCATTCTGTATTACATATGATTTTGAATCAGAAAATGATGAAGCAGTTACAATCAGATTCAGAGATTCCATGGAGCAGGAACGAGTTAAAATTGCTGATCTGAAAGCATATTTTGATGATAAATTTGACTTTTAATCAGATATCATATGACTGACAAACCCATCGTTTGTACAGATAACAAATCAAATTATCTTTTGATGATTTGATCCTCAAAAGCAAAGGAGAATGAATATGGCAGAACTTACAATAACAACAAGCAACTTTGAAGAAGAAGTTTTAAAATCAGATGTACCGGTATTGGTAGATTTTTGGGCAGCATGGTGTGGACCATGTAAGATGCTTTCACCAATCATCAAAGAAATTGCAGACGAAGTACAAGGTGTTAAGATCGGTAAAGTAAATGTTGATGAAGAACCGGATCTTGCAATGAAATACAAAATCATGAGCATTCCTACAGTTATGGTATTTAAAGATGGAGAAGTTGTAAATAAAGCTATCGGAATGCAGACGAAAGCAGCTTTGCTGCAGTTGTTAAATCAGTAATTTAATAAAAAATTTATAGTAATCTTATACATAAAATATTGTATTTCATGCATGAAATTCTATAATGAAGTCAGAGCATTATTTTTAGAACTTCCATTATGGATAGGAGTGTGTTTATGAAATATCAGGTAATTTATACAAGCAGTACTGGGAACACTGAAAAAATGGCAAAAGCTATTTTTGCTGCGATTCCTGGACTTGATAAAGATATTGTTAGATTTGATCAGGAAACAGTTCGCAGTGAGGCAGATGTTTATTTCATCGGTTTCGGCATACATAAAGGAACTTGTTCCATGCAGCTGCTTGATTTTTTATCAGAACTGCATAACAAAAAGATTGTTTTATTTGGGACATGCGGTCTTGGATCGGGTGAAGAATACTATAAATGTCTTGAAGATGACGTGAAAGCTTGGATCGCTGATGACAGTGAGTGCGTTGGATGTTTTATGTGCCAGGGCAGAATGCCAATAAGTGTCAGAAATAAATATACTGAGATGATGGGTCAGGGAAATGATGAAAAAATCGAGAAGATGATTCGAAATTTTGATAAGGCCATGACGCATCCGGATGATAGTGATGTTAGAAATGCATCTGCATTTGTTGAGCAGATTATTAGAAAACTAGAATAGTAATTAGAAGGAGAATGGAGTATGTATCGTATCGGCGTTGATTTGGGAGGAACAAATATCAAAGCGGGAATCATGGATGAATCGTATCAGATTCTGTTAAAGGATTCGGTGCCGACAGGCTCGGAAAGAGGCTTTGAAGCAATTGTAAAAGATATGGCAGCACTTGTTCTTGATTTACTGAAAAGACAGTCAATTTCTTATGACGAAGTGATCGGTGTAGGAATTGGTAGCCCTGGAAGTATTGATTCATCAACCGGTGTAGTAGCATATTCCAATAATCTCAACTGGCATGATGCGCCACTTGCAGCAGAATTGATGAAACTTCTTCCATTTAAAGTCAGAGTTTCCAATGACGCGAACTGTGCGGCACTTGGAGAGGTTAAGGCAGGAGCAGCAAAAAATATTAATAATGCAGTTCTGTTAACGCTCGGAACAGGTGTAGGTGGAGGAATCGTTTCAGAAGGTAAGATTTTTGAAGGTGGTCACGCAGGCGGAGCGGAACTTGGACATACAATGCTGGTACGCGGTGGTGCGGCATGCACATGTGGACGCATGGGCTGTCTAGAAGCATATGCATCTGCAACAGCATTGATCAGACAGACAAAGGAAGCAGCACTTCTTGATCCTTCCTCTAAAATCCACGAGATCTGCCAGGGAGATCTGACTAAAGTAGACGGGAAAACAGCATTCCTTGCTAAAGAAATGGGTGACGCAACAGGCACAAGAGTCGTAGAAGAATATATTGGATATTTAAGTGATGGGATTGTTGATTTTATTAATATATTCAGACCTGATGTTATATTATTGAGCGGTGGTATCTGCAATGAAGGTAAAAATCTGACTGATCCGGTCAATGAACTTGTAAAGAAAAACTGTTATGCAAATAACTTCAATTTTATTCCTAAGGTCGAGACAGCGATCCTTGGTAATAATGCCGGAATGATCGGTGCAGCAGCACTGGTCGATTGATAGAATTATTTGACAGAGACTGCATTTCAATTTATAATATGAAATGCAGTTTTTTTAATGAAAATGTAATTAAATATAATATTTTTTATAGAAATCGGAGGATTTATAGTGAAGGCGTATGGAGTAAATGAACTGAGGAAAATGTTTCTGGAATATTTTGAAAGCAAGGACCATCTGGCAATGAACAGTTTTTCTCTGGTTCCGCACAATGACAACAGTCTTTTACTGATCAATTCTGGAATGGCACCATTAAAACCTTATTTTACAGGACAGGAGATTCCACCAAGGAAACGCGTTACGACCTGCCAGAAATGTATCAGAACAGGCGATATTGAAAATGTAGGAAAAACCGCCAGACATGGTACGTTCTTTGAAATGCTTGGTAATTTTTCTTTTGGAGATTATTTTAAATCGGAAGCAATTGCCTGGACCTGGGAATTCTTAACAGAAGTTGTAGGATTGGATGCAGACAGATTATATCCTTCAGTTTATGAAAATGATGATGAAGCATTTGAAATCTGGAATAAAGAAATAGGGATACCTGCTGAACGAATCTTCCGTTTTGGAAAAGCAGATAATTTCTGGGAACATGGTTCAGGGCCATGTGGTCCATGCTCCGAAGTGTATTATGACAGAGGAGAAAAGTACGGATGCAGCAATCCAGACTGCACAGTTGGATGTGATTGTGACAGATATATGGAAATTTGGAACAATGTATTTACACAATTTTCAAGTGATGGAAATGGTAATTATGAAGAACTGACACAGAAGAACATTGATACAGGTATGGGTCTGGAACGACTTGCAGCAGCTGTACAGGATGTGGATTCTATTTTTGATGTAGATACAGTTAAGGCACTTCGTGACAAAGTCTGTGAAATTGCCAGAGTGAATTATAAAGAAGATGAGATTCGGGACATATCGATCCGACTCATTACAGACCATATCCGTTCGGCTACCTTTATGATATCTGATGGAATCATGCCTACAAATGAAGGAAGAGGATATGTTTTAAGAAGAATTATAAGAAGAGCTTCCAGACATGGCAGACTGCTTGGTATCAAAGGAACATTCCTTGCGAAATTGAGTGAGACTGTTATTATGGAATCAAAAGATGGATATCCTGAATTAGATGAAAAGAAAGATTTTATTTTTAATGTGCTTACACAGGAAGAAAATAAGTTTGATAAAACAATAGATCAGGGACTTACTATTTTATCTGAACTGATCGAAAAAGCCGAAGCAGTATCAAATAAAGTACTTGCGGGTGATGATGCATTTAAACTGTATGATACCTATGGATTTCCAATTGACCTTACTAAGGAAATTTTGGAAGAAAAAGCCATGACTGTTGATGAAGATGGTTTTAAATCATGCATGCAGGAACAAAAAGAGAAAGCAAGAGCAGCCAGAAAAGTAACGAATTACATGGGTGCAGACGTGACAGTATATGAGGAAATCGACCCGGGCATTACAACAGAATTTGTGGGATATGATAACCTTTCGGTTGAATCAAAGATTACGGTGTTAACAACAGACAGTGAGATTACAGATGCACTTACAGAAGGAGAAGTTGGGACTATTATAGTAGATCAGACACCATTTTATGCAACAATGGGTGGTCAAAATGCTGATGCTGGAAAAATTTCTACAGCAGATGGGGAATTTGTTGTAGAAGATACCATCAAACTTCTGGGTGGTAAAGTAGGCCATGTAGGCCATGTTGTTAAAGGGATGTTAAAGAAAGGTGATCGAGTTCTTCTTTCTGTAGATGAGAAAAGAAGAAATGATACCTGCAAGAACCATAGTGCGACACATCTCCTTCAAAAGGCACTCAGAACAGTTCTTGGAAGCCATGTAGAACAGGCAGGTTCTTTTGTTGATGGAGAAAGATTAAGGTTTGACTTTAGCCATTTTTCAGCTTTGTCAAAGGAAGAAATTGTAAAAGTAGAATCCATTGTAAATGAACAGATCGCAGCAGGTCTTTCTGTACAGACTCAGGTCATGACAATTGAAGATGCAAAAAAATCAGGCGCAATGGCACTTTTTGGCGAAAAGTATGGTGATACTGTCAGAGTCGTAAAAATGGGAGATTTCTCTACAGAATTATGTGGTGGTACACATGTGAAGAATACCGGAAATATTGCTTCATTTAAAATTCTCTCCGAGAGCGGTGTGGCAGCAGGAGTCAGAAGAATTGAAGCACTGACCGGCAATGGAGTGACGCAGTATTATCATGCGATGGAAGAATCACTCGCTGAAGCTGCAAAAGCGCTGAAGACCAACCCTTCCAATCTGGTGGAAAAAATTGAACATCTTCAGGCAGAATTAAAAGCTCTTCAAAGTGAAAACGAGTCATTAAAAAGCAAGGCAGCAAAAGATGCGCTTGGTGATGTTATGAATCAGATGAAAGAAGTAAAAGGAGTCAGTTATATTGCAGCAAGAGCAGATGGTGTTGACATGAATGGCTTAAGAGATCTTGGTGATCAATTAAAGAACAAGATTTCGGAAGGTGTGATCGTTCTTGTATCTGAAACCGAGGGTAAAGTCAACCTGATCGCCATGGCAACTGAGCAGGCGATGAGTAAAGGCGCACATGCGGGAAATCTGATCAAAGGAATTGCTGGTTTTGTAGGCGGTGGCGGCGGTGGACGCCCTAATATGGCACAGGCCGGAGGAAAAGATCCTGCCGGAATCGATAAAGCAATCGAACAGGTCGGCATGGTGTTAGAGGCTCAGCTTTAATAAATCCTAAATGAAAAGTGATTATTTTTAATCTGACAGTATAAAATTTATGAAAAGTGGTTGACGTATGTACAGTTTATGGTATAATACTATTTGTGCAATCAAGAATTTCTGTTCATAAATTGAATTAAAATTCTTTATAAAATACCCGAACAGTCGTATGGTGCACAATATAGGACTGGAGGGGAGGTTAGGTGTGATCGTATGTCAAATGTAATCGTTAAAGAAAACGAAACTTTGGACAGTGCATTACGTCGCTTCAAAAGAAGTTGTGCTAAAGCCGGAATCCAGCAGGAGATCCGTAAAAGAGAGCATTACGAAAAACCAAGCGTAAGACGTAAGAAAAAATCCGAAGCAGCAAGAAAACGTAAATATAACTAAGTTTACTAATGTATAACGAATGAAAAGTCCTTGGCCCTAATGACCGGGGACTTTCTATTTATACAAAAATTGAGGGTTTATAACAGGGGATAACAAGATGTGGACGAGTAGGATTTTTGGTGTAGAAATGTACCATCTGATCGGCTACTTTATAATTTACAGTATACTTGGATGGTTCGCAGAATCGGTATATATGTCTTTTTGTAACAAGAAGGTAACAAATAGAGGATTTGTGACGAGTCCGTTTTGTCCGATCTATGGTTTTGGAGGGCTTGGATGTGTACTGGTATTGAGCCAGCTGAATGAACATCCGCTCAGACTTTATATAGCCGGAGCAGTTCTGGCAACTTTGTTTGAATTCTTAGTAGCAAAATTAATGTTAAGACTGTTTGGTGAAGTATGGTGGGACTATCATGATAAACCATACAATTATCAAGGAATCGTGTGTCTGGAGAGTACCGTTGCATGGGGATTTTATGCGATCTTTATTGTGAAATTCCTTAATCAGTATATTCTGAGAAGAATGACCGAACTTCCGATGGAATCAGGGATACTTTTGATCAGGATCGTATTGGTGGTCGTCAGCATCGATTTTATCATTCATCTTATGATTGCGCTGGGAATCAATATAAGAACTTACAGAGACAGAGTGCTTGAAAAATATGATAATTTTAAAGCAAGATGGTACTGATTTTTTATCAGTACCTTTTTTGTTTTTTTAAATTGTGATATACTGTATTACGAATGAAAAAAAGGAAGAATAATATGTTTGGTAAAGACAGATACATAATGGTCTCTTATACGATTGAATCTGAATTGATCAGTAAAGATGTCAGCATTGCCTTTTTAACAGATCTGCATAATAGGACTTATGGAAAAGGGAATGAACAGATTTTAAACGATATTCGAATTCAAAAGCCTGATGCTGTCCTGATCGCAGGAGATATGATCACAGCCCGTGATACTGAAAATCCTGAAAATACAATAGCATTACTGACAAAAATCGCCTCAGAGTTTCCTGTCTGGTATGCATTTGGTAATCATGAAAGTAAGATGAAAAATCATCCTGAAATTTATAACAGACAATATGATTTTTTTTATAGATCTCTTCAAAGGGCCGGAGTCAGATTTTTGCTAAATGACAGTGAATTTGTTGAGGAATGGAATATAGAATTAGTTGGTCTGGAGATTGCTGGTCGTTATTACAAGAAAACAAAAAAAAGCAAAATGGAGCAGCAGTATCTTGAGCAGGAACTTGATGATAAAACATTACGTGATTCCAGTTTCAAAATTTTACTGGCTCATAATCCTGAATATTTTGAACAGTATACAAAATGGGGCGCTAATCTGGTGCTATCTGGGCATATTCATGGTGGTATGATCCGATTTGGTAAACTGGGCGGACTTATTTCACCATCATTTCGATTATTTCCTTATTATGATGGAGGGAAATATGAAAATGGAAATGCAGTCATGATATTGAGTCGAGGGCTCGGAATGCATACGATTCCGATCAGAATTGCTAATCCATGCGAGCTTGTACTGATCAATCTACGTAAAAAGTGAGGAAGAAACATGGCAATACCGGTAAAACTTGAGGTCTTTGAAGGACCACTTGATCTTTTACTGCATCTGATCGATAAAAATAAAATTGATATTTATGACATTCCAATCGTTGTGATCACTGAGCAATATTTAGATTACATTAAAAACATGAAGACTGATGACATGAATATCATGAGTGAATTTCTTGTAATGGCAGCGACCCTGCTTGATATTAAATGCAGAATGCTCCTCCCAAAAGAGGTCAATGAAGAAGGTGAAGAGGAAGACCCAAGATCAGAACTTGTACAAAAGTTACTGGAATATAAGATCTATAAGTATATGTCGTTTGAATTAAAAGACCGACTCCTTGACTCGGAAAAACTGTTGTTTAAAAGAGCAACATTACCAAAAGAGGTAGAAAATTACAGACATCCGGTAGATTATGATGAATTGATTCAGGATTTAAATCTTTCCAAGCTGCATGAAATTTTTAAATCAATCGTAAAAAAACAGGAAGATAAAATCGACCCGATCAGAAGTAAGTTCGGAAAGCTTGAAAAAGATGAAGTGAGCATGGAACAGAAAATGTCCTACGTTGAACAGTATATTTCGAAGAATGGACGATTTAGCTTTCGTGCTTTATTAGAAAAACAATGTGGTAAAATGGAAGTGATCGTCACTTTTCTTGTCATATTGGAATTAATGAAGGTTGGCAGGATTCACATACAGCAGGATGATATTTTTGAAGACATTATTATAACGACGGCGTGATCATGAGGGGTAATATGGATAGATTAAAAGCAGAAGCGGTGATTGAAGCGATCCTGTTTACAATGGGAGAATCTGTGGAAGGCAGCAGACTTGCAGACGTCATTGAAGAAGACTTAAAAACAACCAAAGAAATCATAAAAGAGCTTTCTGATAAATATGAAAAAGAAAACAGAGGAATTGCAATCATTGAACTGGATGGAGCATACCAGATGTGCACAAAAGGAGAAATGTATGAATTTCTTATCAAAATAGCAAAGGCACCAAGAAAGTATGTTTTAACAGAAACCGTACTGGAAACATTATCAATCATAGCATATAAACAGCCGATCACAAGACTTGAGATTGAAAAGATCAGAGGTGTGAGCTGCGATCATGCGGTCAACAAACTGATTGAACTTGATCTGATCAAAGAACTTGGAAGACTGGATGCGCCTGGAAGACCATTGCTTTTTGGAACAACAGAACAGTTTTTAAGAAGTTTTGGAGTGAAATCTCTTGAAGATCTTCCAGAATTGAATTCAGAACAGTTAGAAGATTTTAAAGAGCAGGCAGAAGAAGAAATTCAGCTTAAGCTGGATATATAATGAAGAGCAGACAATTGCAAATAGGAGGATTTTATGGACGGCAAAATGAAAAATATTACAAAAAGTGAAGTTCAAGTATTAAAAGATCTTGTTACCTACATGGAACATCAGGTAGTCAGCAAAACACTTGTGCAAAACGCCAACGTCAGTATTACATTATTTGCTTTTGATCAGGGCGAAGAGATAAGTGCCCATGAATCTAATGGTGACGCAATGGTCGTCTGCCTGGATGGAGTGGGAGAAGTTACGATCTGTGATCAAAAATACAGGATAGAAGAAGGCATGAGTATTGTAATGCCTGCAAAACAGCCACATGCAGTTTATGGACTTGAACGGTTCAAAATGATGCTGACAGTTGTGTTTTAAATGCCAACCTTGGTCAACTAATAAATTAGTAGACCAAGGTTTTTTTTGTGTTGCGGGAATTAGAAAGCTGTGATAGAATAACTTTGATATTCAAAGTAAAAAACAGGAAGGTGTTATTGTGATAGTAGAACCCAGAATAAAAGGATTTATATGTACCACAGCACATCCGGATGGATGCCGCGAAAATGTAATCAGGCAGATGGAATTTGTGAAAAAGAATGGCATGATAAATGGACCAAAGAAAGTACTTGTAATAGGTGCTTCGACAGGATATGGACTTGCATCCAGAATAACAGCTGCTTTTGGATGTCAGGCTGATACGCTGGGTATTATGTATGAGCGTGAAGCATCAGGAAAAAGAACAGCATCACCAGGATGGTATAATACAAAAGCGTTTGAAGAAGAAGCGAAAAAGGCTGGACGATATGCATTTTCGATTAATAAAGATGCTTTTTTAAAGCAGACAAAAGAAGAAGCCATGGATGTAATTGAACAAAATCTTGGCAAAATTGATATGGTCATTTATAGCCTTGCGGCTCCAAGAAGAACGACGGAAGAGGGACAGGTCTTTGAATCTGTTCTCAAGCCAATTGGGGAAAAGTTCAGTGAAAAATCATGGAATCTTACTACCAATGTCATATCAGAAGCTACAATTGAACCGGCAACACAACAGGAAGTTGAACATACTGTGAAAGTCATGGGTGGTGAGGACTGGCAGGAGTGGGTCAGAATGCTTGCAGCGAGAGATTTGTTGAGTGAAGAAGCTGTTACGATTGCGTATTCCTATATCGGACCGGAACTCACCTATCCTGTTTATTATAATGGAACAATTGGTATGGCAAAAAGACATCTGCAGAAAACAGCAGAAGATCTTACTAGCGAATTTTCTGGAATTGGCATGAAAGCATATATTTCAGTAAATAAAGCACTTGTTACACAGGCAAGCAGTGCGATTCCAATTGTACCTCTTTATTTTGCACTACTTTATCAGGTTATGAAAGAGAAAGGAATTCATGAAGGCTGTATTGAACAGACGGACAGACTGTTCCGTGAAAAACTTTTTTCGGGTCAGGTCGTGACAGATGATGAAAACAGGATCAGACTTGATGATTATGAAATGAGAATAGATGTTCAGGAAGAGACCATGAGAAGATGGAAACTTATTAACTGTAATAATCTGAGTGAGCTTGCGGATCTAAAAGGTTATTGGGATGATTTTTATCATATGTTCGGATTTGGATTTGATAACATCGATTATACAAAAGATGTTGAAATTTAATATGAAGTAGAAGTAAAGAAAATATGTGTAAATACATATTTCTTACTGCCTTATTATAGAGAGGATAAAAGTGAAGGTTCACTTTTATCCTCTTTTTTATTTAAATTTTACATTGGTGAGATAGTTTACCTGTTCTGTATATGATTAGATAAATGTGGGAGTATCAATACAGAAAGAGAGATTAACATGATAAACAGGATATTCAGAACAAAGGTTACTTTTTTAAAAGCATTCAGAAAACGTTTGCTGGTCACATCTTTACTGCCGGTACTGGTCATTTTTGGTGTGGCATCTTTATTTTTATTTCAAAAGATCAGGCTGGAGAAAGAGACTGAGACAAGACATACGCTTGATTATGCTGTCACCGGTGTAAACGACAGGCTCGCACAGTATATTGCAGTGGTAAAAACTGCAGCGCTGCAGGAAAAAGTGATAACACTTGATTATACAACTGCTGAACCATATTTAAAACAGTTGATGGAGCAGAATACGGAAAAGGCATGGTCCCATTTTGTTATTGCAAATCAATATGGAACAGAGCAGGTCCATACTTATGGAGATGGTACCAGAGGTAAATCTTTATCGCAGGAAGAATATTTTAAAAAAGCGTGGAAAGAGGAT
>JAQVCQ010000118.1 GCA_028689715.1 Lachnospiraceae bacterium | reverse complement strand
TGCTCCCGTATCAACATAAATAAAATTCAATTTTTTTGCGACCGCTTTTGCCATAGTACTTTTGCCGGCACCGGCAGGTCCATCTATTGCAATACTAAAACCCATTTTCTTCCTCCGGTAAATACATTATTTAACTATTATACCTTATATGTCGACTCACCTGCAAGGTGTCCTGTTGACCATGCGATCTGAAGATTAAATCCACCCGTCAGCGCATCCACATCTATCATTTCCCCTGCAAAAAAGAGATTTTTTATTCGTTTTGATTCCATTGTTGAGGGGTTAATGTCTTTTACACTGACGCCCCCCTGTGTAATGATCGCTTCTCGAAAACTTCTGGTGCCTGTTATAGTCATATTCCAGTTCTTGATCAGATGTCCAAATTCTTTTCTTTCTTCTCTGCTGATCTGATAAACAGGTTTTTCCGGATCGATCCCCGACTCTTTGATCATAACAGGAATCAGTTTTAACGGAAAAAGCCCTGCGATAGCATTTTTGAACTGTTTATTCCTGTTCTCTTCAAAGTCTCTGAGTATTCTTTTATCAAGCTGTTCCATTGTCAGGGCTGGTTTCAGATCCATTGTCAGCATCATTTCATCATTGCTATTTTTTATTTTTTTGGAATAGGTACTGCTGGCAGATAGGATCAACGGTCCGCTGATACCAAAATGCGTAAACAGCATTTCACCAAAACCTTCATAAATCACTTTCCCTTTATACGTTAATTTCGCACCTGCATTCTTAAGTGCAAGTCCCTGTAGCTCCTGATAAAAGGACTCTTTTAGCATAAACGGAACCAGTGCAGGTTTCATTTCTGTTACGGTATGACCCGTTTCACCTGCTATGCGAATTCCGTCTCCTTCAGAACCCGTCAGCGGATACGAGATTCCGCCTGTTGCCAGTATTACAGCATCAGCCTGTACCTTGCTGCCATCAGCTAGCTTGACTCCTGTAACAGTCTCATTCTTTATCAGTAAAGATTCCACTTTTGTATTCAGCCTGATTTCGACTTTTTTCTGGGTCAATACAGTTGCAAGTGTTCTGATCACATCCGACGAATGATCCGAAACCGGAAATACGCGCTCACCTCGTTCTGTTTTAAGAGGACAACCTGCCTTTTCAAAAAAATCCATTACAGCATGGTTATCAAATGCATAAAAACTACTGTATAAGAACTTTGGATTGCTGATCACATTTTCAAAAAAAGTTTCAGCTTCACAAGCATTTGTTACATTGCATCTGCCTTTTCCTGTAATAAACACTTTCTTACCTAACTTTTCATTTTTCTCCAACAAAATAACTTTTGCTGCATGATCTGCTGCGGTGATCGCTGCCAGCATTCCGGCCGCACCTCCGCCAACTACTATGATTGTACTCATGATTCACCCTTTCTGAGAGAATAATTGAGAATTGGTTCCTCATCTATAAAATTGATTTCATCATTTAGATAAACCTGATAATTGCTCCAGACATCCTCAAGCGTCTCCAAATTTTTACGAACTTCTTCCGGACGTTTCAAACATAACGCGACCACAAGCGCATTGATTACGCTTAAAGGTGCAACCAAGGAATCCACTATAGAGACCATATCACTTCTCGCGATCAGATTACAGGAAGAATAGAGATTCATAGGAGAATGGACTGAATCTGTGATTGTAATTACTTTTGCATTCCTGTCATTGGCAAACTCCATCGCTTTCAATGTTCGCATGGAATATCTGGGGAAACTGATTCCTATGATCGCATCTTCTTCATCAATTCTGATCATCTGTTCGAACATTTCACTCACGCTTGTTGTCCTAAGCAAGCAGACGTTACCTCTGATCATATTCAGATAGAAGGATAGAAAGTCAGCAAGCGGTTCACAACTTCTGATTCCTACAATATATATTGTTTTGGCATTTAAAATTATATTCACAGCTGTTTCAAAAGCAGCCGGATCCAGGTTCTGAAGTGTTTCAGAAATTTTATCCATATCAGAATTTAACACATCCGTTAAAATCTCTGATTGAGAACTGCCACCATACCTTGCACCAATTCGCTGTACTTTATTGAATTTATTTTTTACCCATTCTTCAAGCGTTTCCTGAAATTCAGGATATCCATCATATCCAAGCGCCATGGCAAATCTGACTACAGTAGACTCACTGACCCCAACAGTATCACCCAGTCTTGCGGCTGTCATAAATACCGCCTGATCATAGTGATCAAATATATAAGCTGCAATCGCTTTATGACCTTTGCTCATTCCAGAAAATTTTTCGTTCATTCTGGTTATAATGTCATTTTGATTCATATGTTCATACCACTTCTCTTTCTATCAGTCTATAATACCAGAATCACTTTGCATATGCATGATAACTTTCTATTAAAAGAACTTCGGTTTCTTCGTCCGGCAAGTCATAATCACCTGTAATCATCATGCATGCTGCACCATGTATAAAAATCCATAGTTTCATAAAAAGATCTCCTGGGTTGGTAACTCCCATTTCTCTGGATTTATTAATTTCACGGACCAGTGCGCCTGTTTTGCCGTTCAAAAGCTCATACAATGTTTTACCACCTCTGTCCTGCGAAAGAAAGAGTGCATAAAATAGATTTTTTTCTTTTTCAGCAAACGAAATATATGCCATTCCTAACCGTATAAATGGAACCTCTTTATTTCCTTTATATTCTAAATAATATTGTTCAAAAAAGTCTGCTATCAGATAAAATAATTCATTCATTACCTCATCCATTCCTTTATATACCCTGAAGATCGGCTGCGTTGAACATCCGATTTCTGTCGCAAGCTTTCTTGCCGTAACATTGATCAGCCCTTCTCTTCTGGCTATTTCAAAAGCAGCAGTTATAATATTATCTTTTGTAATTTTTTCTTTTCTGGCCATTTCATTGCTCCTTAATCTAAAAAACTGTCACGAATGATTTGTATGCACGATAACAGTTGTTATTCTATACTTTTTTTCATTCACAGTCAAGTTTTTCGATGAATAAGCATTTGTGTTATGCCATGAGACAGTGTTTTCATTTATGATTCAATGGTTTTTATTTACCGTTCAATGGTTTTCATCTTTGATTCAATGGTTTTTCTTGACTTTCCCAGTTTTTTGGGTAATCATGTGATTAATAGGAATAGGTTTAAACAAAATACTTATTTTATCATTGAGACAGAAGGCACTTAAGGGAGGAAATCATGCTTTCAATACTTGAATCACTATTAGGTATTCTGATCAACTATGCGATCCTGCTGTTCGAATTTACAGGTGTAATCATTATTATCATTGCCTGTGTCAAAGGAATTTGGGAATATGTATCCAGAAACCCCGAGACAAGACTTCATCTTGCAAAAGGATTGTTGATGGGTCTTGAATTTAAGCTGGGCAGCGAAATTTTACGTACAGTACTTGTTCGTGATATTAACGAAATTTTTATTGTAGCGAGCATTATTGCTTTAAGAGCATTACTTACGTTCCTGATTCACTGGGAAATTAAAAACGAAGAAAATGGCGCTTAAAAAATCCTCCTCAGAAATGAGGAGGATTTTTTTGCTATTGAGTGAGTCTGTTATACCGGATATGCTCCATTTTTTGTATCTGCAGCAGACATATCAACTTTTTCCTGTTGTGCCTGACGGTATTTAAAGAAATCTACAGCAACCTGTGGGAATAATGCATAAGTAAGAACATCTTCATCCTGCTGTTTCCATTCTTTCATTTCAGATTCAATCTTCTCTAATTCGTTTGGAATCAGATCTGCTGGACGACATGTAATAACTTCTTCTCCTGGAATTACTTTATCCTGTACTTCTTTATTAAATGGCTGTACAGTCTGACCATATTCTCCACGAAGAACTGCTTTTGTTTCTTTGGTTGCCATCTTATAACGTTCACCCATTAATACATTAAATACAGCCTGTGTACCAACGATCTGAGATGAAGGTGTTACAAGTGGTGGTTCACCAAGGTCTTTACGGACTCTTGGAATTTCATTTAATACATCATAATATTTATCTTCTGCATTCTGCTCTTTCAGCTGTGATACCATGTTTGAAAGCATTCCGCCTGGTACCTGATACAGAAGAGTCTTAATATCAACACCCATTACTTTTGGATTCAAGAGACCATCTGCAAGTGCTTTGTCTCTGTATGGTCTGAAGTAGTCTGCGATTTCAGCAAGAATACTCTGATCATATCCTGTATCAAAAGGTGTTCCTTTAAAAGTTTCTACCATAACTTCTGTAGCTGGCTGGGATGTTCCCATTGCAAATGGAGAAATTGCACAGTCTACAACATCAACGCCCGCTTCAATGGCTTTCATGTATGTCATGCTCGCAACACCTGAAGTATAGTGTGTATGAAGCTGAATTGGAAGTTTCGTAGCACTCTTTAATGCTTTTACAAGTTCTTCCGCTTTGTATGGAAGTAAAAGTCCAGCCATATCTTTGATACAGATTGAGTCAGCACCCATCTCCTCAACTTTTCTAGCCATATTCATCCAGTAATCAAGTGTATAATCTTCACCAAGTGTGTAAGACAGTGCGATCTGTGCATGCCCTTTTTCTTTGTTTGCAGCTTTAACTGCACATTCAAGATTACGCAGATCATTAAAACAGTCAAAGATTCTGATGATATCAATTCCGTTCGCAATAGATTTCTGTACAAAGTATTCTACCACATCATCAGCATAATGACGGTATCCAAGGATATTCTGACCTCTGAATAACATCTGTAATTTTGAATTTTTAAAGCCTTTTCTTAATACACGGAGTCTTTCCCATGGATCTTCTTTCAGGAAGCGGAGAGAAGCATCAAATGTAGCACCACCCCAGCATTCTACTGAATGATATCCAACTTTATCCATTGTCTCTATAATCGGAAGCATAAGTTCTGTAGGCATTCTGGTTGCGATCAGGGATTGATGCGCATCACGAAGTACAGTTTCTGTAATTCCGATAGGTTTTTTAATCTGTTCTGACATATTCTATTACCTCCTTATTTTTATACGATTCCAAAGATTGCCATGAAAGTACCGGCAACTACTGCCGTTCCGATAACACCGGCTACATTGGGTCCCATAGCATGCATTAATAGGAAGTTGGTTGGATCTGCCTCCGCTCCTACCTTCTGTGAGACTCTTGCTGCCATAGGAACTGCTGAAACACCCGCTGATCCGATCAGTGGATTTACTTTTCCTTTTGTTATTACGCACATAAGTTTACCAAATAAAACACCTGCGCTGGTACCAAAAGAAAATGCGACTAATCCTAAAACGACAATTTTAATGGTAGCACTATTTAAAAATGCTTCTGCGCTTGTTGTAGCACCTACTGAAGTACCCAGTAAAATTACCACAATATACATCAAAGCATTAGATGCTGTATCCGTCAGCTGTCGTACCACACCTGATTCTCTGAAAAGATTTCCAAGCATCAGCATACCAACAAGAGGTGCTGTTGTTGGAAGGATCATACAAACTACGATCGTTACAATAATTGGGAACAGGATTCTTTCAAGTTTGGATACCGGACGGAGCTGTTCCATCTTGATCTTACGCTCTTTTTCTGTTGTAAAAAGTTTCATGATCGGTGGCTGAATGATTGGAACCAATGACATGTAGGAATAAGCTGCGACTGCAATTGGTCCAAGTAATGCCGTCTGTCCAAGCTTCCCTGCCAGGAAAATCGATGTAGGTCCATCTGCTCCACCAATAATTGAAATTGCTGCAGCCGCTTTATCATTAAATCCTAATGCGATTGCTCCAAAATAAGCAGCAAAAATACCGAACTGCGCTGCTGCTCCAAGCAAAAAGCTCTTTGGATTAGCAATCAGGGGACCAAAATCGGTCATGGCACCAACTCCAAGGAAAATCAGTGAAGGTAGAATTGCCCATTCATCAAGCAGATAAAAGTAATACAGTAATCCGCCCGCCTCGCCGTTTTCACCTATATGCATCATAATATCAGGATATATATTTACTAAGAGCATTCCAAATGCAATTGGCACTAAAAGTAAAGGTTCATATTCTTTTCTGATTGCCAGATAAAGAAATGTACAAGCTACTGCGATCATGACATAATTTCCAATGGTTAAATTAAAAAATGCAGTCTGATGCAGCAAATTGTTTAACGTATTTGCAATGTAAGACATTAAGTTGACCTCCTATTTTATTCAGGAATATATTGCGAAAAGCAAATACTCTCCTTAGTTTAATG
>JAQVCQ010000023.1 GCA_028689715.1 Lachnospiraceae bacterium | reverse complement strand
TACAATTTCCTTTTTCTTATCGGAAAGGACAGAAAGAGTTTGTAACATATGTATATCAGACGATATATCATGCAAGAAAGTTGTTTGCAGTCGCACCTACAGGGGTAGGAAAGACGATATCGACGATCTACCCAGCGGTCATGGCTTTGGGGAAGAGCATGGCAGATAAACTTTTTTATCTGACTGCGAAGACAATTACGAGAACGGTTGCAGAGAACACATTCAATATGTTAAGAAAAGGCGGACTCAGCTGGAAAAGCATCACCCTTACTGCGAAAGAAAAAATCTGTCCCTATGATAAGCCTGAGTGCAATCCGGAAGCATGTGAGTTCGCAAAAGGGCATTATGACAGAATTAATCAGGCGGTATTTGATTTACTTACAAATTGTGATGAATATGACAGAACTACAGTGGAAGCGTATGCAAAGAAGCATACAGTTTGCCCGTTTGAACTCAGCCTGGACTTAAGCTTATTTTCTGATGGAATTATTTGCGATTATAATTATGTATTTGACCCTCATGTATACTTAAAGCGATTTTTTGCAGACGGTGTTGAAAAAAATTATATCTTTCTAATTGATGAGGCGCACAATCTATTGGATCGTGGCAGGGAGATGTATAGTGCAACACTTGTGAAAGAAGAATTTCTTGAACTTAAAAAGCTGATCAAAGTAGAATATCCTGTTATAGCCAGATCGCTGGATGCATGCAATAGAGAAATGCTGGCATTGAAAAAAGAATGCAGTACTTACAGAGTGCTTTTGGGAATGGATCCATTTGTCCATGCGTGCATGAGGCTATTTTCGGTGATCGAAGAGAAACTGCAGGAAGATGAGATGACGGGTTTTAAGGAAGAGATTCTGGATCTTTATTTTAAATTATCTCATTTTCTTGCAATCTATGAAACATTTGATGAGCATTACATCGCATATTCTGAACTTCTGAAAGATGGAACCTTTCTTGTGAAATTATTTTGCGTAGATCCTTCCAGTAATCTGGAAGCCTGTATGAAAAAAGCCAGAAGTACAATTCTCTTTTCAGCAACACTGTTACCGCTCCATTATTATAAAAAGCTGCTTGGCGGATCAAAGGAAGATTATGAAGTGTATATAGAATCTGCATTTGACTCCAGAAAAAGAGCTTTGCTGATCGGAAAAGAAGTGACAAGTAAGTATACACGAAGAACTGAAGAAGAATATCGAAACATTGCAGATTATATACATGAAATTGTAAAGAGAAGACATGGTAATTATCTGGTGTTTTGTCCATCCCATCAATTCTTACAGAAAGTACTGGATACCTATATCAGATACTACCAGGATGAACAGACAGAAGAATGTATCTATCAATCTGAGCATATGGATGAAAAAGCAAGAGAAGATTTTATTAACCGGTTTTCTGATAATACTGAGATCGATCTTGAAAGTAGTATTTTTATGGAAATAGAGATTGAGCAGGAACAAAGCCTGCTTGGATTCTGTGTTCTGGGAGGGATTTTTAGTGAAGGAATCGATCTTACGAATGACCGACTGATTGGGTCAATCATTATTGGGACAGGTCTTCCGCAGGTCTGTACAGAACGTGAGCTGATGAAAGTATATTTTGAAGAATCAGGTCTGAATGGTTTTGATTATGCTTATCAATATCCAGGCATGAACAAAGTCTTACAGGCGGCAGGACGGGTTATTCGGACTACGAGTGATTTTGGAATTGTTGCTTTACTTGATGAACGATTTGACAGTAACCAGCACAGGTCACTTTTTCCGAAAGAGTGGGATAATTATCAGGTAACAACAAAAGAACAGATAGGACATTTTGTAGAAAAATTTTGGAATGAGTGGTTATAAAGAAGTTGACATTGTCAATGACATCAAATATGACATAAGCGTCATGAATATAAAAATAGAAAAATAATATGTGTCATGAATCCACAAAATGTGGATAAGTATGTGGAAAATGTGTATATTTCGGCGTTTTTTAAGTTTTTGACACTTATTTATGAACATTATGTCATTTTTATGAAAGGTAATTGATTCAATTGCATGTAATTTATAAACAATATAGGATTCGATAACGGGAGGTATTTTATGTGGGCAGAGCAAAGTGTGTTTTATCAGATCTATTCATTAGGTCTATGTGATTCTTTTCATCATAATGACTGGAGTGGCAACAATCATCCTGAACAAAATTCAAAAGGGGAAGATTTGAAACAGGATGGTGTGAAAAATATTGAGCGTTTCATACCGCATCTTAAGCGAATGAACATCAATGCTGTTTATTTCACACCAATATTTGAATCAGATTATCATGGATATGATACAAGGGATTTTAGATTGGTCGACAGGCGAATTGGATCAAATGAAGCATTTGCAGAGTTATGTGATAAATTACATAAGGAGGAGATCCGTGTTGTTCTTGATGGGGTATTTCATCATGTTGGTCGTGGTTTCTGGGCATTTCAGGATGTAATAAAAAACAGAGAGAACTCTGCTTATCGTGACTGGTTCTTTATTGATCTGAATGGAAATTCAAATTATAATGACGGGCTGTGGTATGAAGGGTGGGAAGGTCATTATGACCTTGTAAAGCTCAATCTTAGGAACCCAAATGTGACAGAGTATCTTTTTGAGTCGATCGCACAGTGGATAGAACAATTCCATATTGATGGAATAAGACTTGATGTGGCATACTGCCTGGATGTTTCATTTTTAAGACAGCTAAGAGATTTTTGTGACAGTAAAAAGGAAGACTTTTTTCTTCTGGGAGAAATGATTCATGGGGACTATAACAGGCTGTTGCGGGAAGCAGGTCTTAACAGTGTTACGAATTACGAGTGTTACAAAGGACTCTATTCCAGTTTTAATGATATGAACTTATTTGAAATCAATCATTCTTTGACCAGACAGTTCGGTAATCAGGGTGCACTCTATTCCGGAACACATTTATTCAGTTTTGTTGATAATCATGATGTCAGCAGAATTGCAAGTATTCTGAAAAATAAGGAACATTTGCCCCTTGTTTATACGTTGCTTCTTACAATGCCAGGAATACCCTGTATCTATTATGGAAGTGAATGGGGCATTACCGGAGAAAAGAAAGATGGGGATACGGCACTTCGCCCTTATATAGAAGAAACGATCTGGAACGATCTGACAGAACAGATCGGAAAGTTAGTCAGTATCAGAATCCAATCTCAGGCTTTGAACTTTGGAGAATTCACAACACTGCATCTTACGAACAGGCAGTGTGTCATAGAAAGAAGATTTGGTAGTGATAGAATATTGATAGGAATTAATGCAGATGGTGCACCTTATCAGGGACATTTCCAACCAGGCTGCTCAAGAATAAGAGATCTTCTCAGTGGACAGGAATCAGATGTCTCGACAGAACTTAGGATGGGACCGTATGAATACTTTATATGGGAAGTGATTTGATCATCATAGATCAGTATATAGGAATAAGTCACCAAGAGAGGAAACTCTTTTTGGTGACTTATTTTTTTGAAAAAGATACTTATTTCATATTTTGAAAAAAATTATTGACAGGATAATATTATATGATATATAGTATATTCATAAACAATATTATACAGCATATAATATTGTGGAAAAAAACCTATTATATCTGAAATAGTAATTACAATGATATGAGATAAAGGAAATAGATCTGGCGAAAGGAGAATGTGAGATGGTTTTTAACACAGGTGCAGCATTGCTGGATGCAATCGTGCTGGCTGTTGTTTCAAGAGAGATTGAAGGGACATATGGATATAAAATAACACAGGAAGTCAGGCAGGTCATAGACTTGTCAGAGTCAACATTATATCCGGTGCTCAGACGATTACAAAAGGATGAATGTCTTGAAGTATACGACAGAGAGTGCGCAGGAAGAAACAGAAGGTACTATAAACTAACTGAGCGGGGACGGGTTCAACTGAATCTGTATGAGAGTGAATGGAGAAAGTATTCCGGAAAAATTACCGGAATGTTTGAGGGAGGAGTCAACCATGAATAGGATCGAATTTTTACGGCAGCTTGAGGTACTGCTTTCTGGTATTTCACAAAGCGAAAAAGAAGAAGCAATCCAATATTACAATGATTACTTTGATGATGCCGGGGCAGAAAATGAAACGGAAGTGATCAGAGCACTTGGTTCACCAGCCAAGGTTGCTGAGACAATAAAGTCAGGACTTTCCGGTAAGAATCAGGATGATCTTGAATTTACTGAAAGAGGCTGTAGTTCAAAGAATGTACATTATAATGAGGTAATGCCGGTTCAGCATGAAGAGGATAAGAAGAAAGGCAGATCTGACAGCAGGGACAAGGCTGCGCAGGGAGGCTATACGAACGGTTATGCGAACGCATACCAGAATTCAGGAAATCAAGGCGGTTCTCAGCAGAATCAGAACAGCGGACAGAATTATCAGAATCAAAACTACAATGGACAGAACCCTTATGGACAGGGTGGCAGTACAAATCACAAAAATGATACTGGCAAGATCGTACTGATCGTTCTACTGCTGATCTTATTCAGTCCGGTCTGGATTCCGGTTTTCGGAGGAATATTTGGAACACTGATAGGTCTGGGAGCAGCACTGATTGGAATCTTTATTGCAATTGCAGCTTCAGCAGTCGCACTAATCGTAGCAGGGATCGTGATTTTTGGAGTTTCCATAGCAAAGTTATTTGTTGCACCGTTGATCGGTATTTTTCTTTTAGGAGCATCACTTTTGGTAACAGGTCTTGGAATTTTATTAATGCTTTTAACGATCTGGCTTGGTGGAACGGTGATCCCGGCATGTTTCCGAGGCGTGGTAAAGCTTTGCAGGATGCCTTTTGAAAGAAGAGGAGGACAAGTAGCATGAAAAAAGTACTTAAAATATGCCTGACCCTTGCAGTCTCGCTGTTCCTGATCGGTCTGATCATTATTGCAGTCAGTTTTGCATTTGGAGGAGAAAGTCTAATCAATGACCTGGTTCAGGGAAAAGGCAATATTGTTCTCGGAAATATTAAGGGTCCACGAATCTATCTTGATCTTGATGACTGGGAAGATGAAGAGGGAACGATCTATTCCGGCAACCAGGAAAAAATGTGGATCGCTGATGGTGGAAGCGTACAAAACCTGAAGCTGGATATCGGTGCAGCCAAGTTATATGTTAAAGAGTCAGAAGATGATTCTTACTGGCTGGAAACACAGACTGACGGAGAGATCAAGTGTGATCTGAAAGGCAATGCATTAATTGTGAGAGGGATTAAAAATGATTCTATCAGTGATAACAGTAAAATTTATCTTTATGTTCCTGGCAATGCTGATTTAGATAAGATCGAACTGGATCTTGGGGCAGGGAAAGCAGAATGCGATAAATTAAATGCAGATGAAATATCAATTGACCTTGGAGCAGGAAGTATTGAGTGCGATGTGATCAATGCAGAGATACTGCATACTGATATCGGCGCAGGCAGTATTCATATTGCAGACAGTACAATAAAAGAAGGATCATTCAGTGTCAGCATGGGAGAGCTCGTCTATCATGGAGCAATTCAGACGGATGTAAATGCAGAGTGTGCTATGGGCAGTATGGTATTCAGCCTGGATGCAGATCAGGATGACTATAATTATTCTGTTGAATGTGCTGCAGGCAATGTTTCAATAGGCGGAAGAGAGTATTCGCATCTCGCAAGTGATATGGAGATCGATAATAATGCTGTCCGTGATTTTGAAATAGACTGTGCCATGGGAAGCATTGAACTTGATTTTAATAAGTAAATAGAAGACCATCCAAACACGAAAGGAAAAAAATATGGAAAATAATTATAATAACCAGTATAATCAGTACAATGGAAATGATCAGAATGGAAACAATTCAATGAAAAAGTTATATCGTTCAAACCTGAACAAAATGATATGTGGTGTATGTGGGGGAATCGGAAATTATTTCAGCTGTGACCCGACGATTATCAGGTTACTGATGGTTCTATTCGCATTCTTCAGCTTTGGGACAGGTGTACTTGCGTATTTTATCATGGCAATTGTAATTCCGGCATCTCCATATAATGAGTAACGGAAAGGCATAAATTTAAAATGAATTTACTGACTGTCAAAAATCTGTCAAAAACATATACAGATAAAGTGCTTCTGGAACATGCAGACTTTGCGGTGAATGAAGGGGATAAGATTGGGATTATCGGGGTCAACGGCACAGGAAAGTCAACACTGCTCAAATTAATTGCAGGAACAGAAGAACCTGATGAAGGAGAAATTGCAAAAGGGAATCACGTCTATATCAATTATCTTTCCCAGAATCCTGATTTTTCAAAAGAGTCATCGGTGCTTGAATATGTGATCGATCAGAACAGACTACAGGATAAACTTACCGGGGTGGAAGGGGAAGCAAAAAGCATTCTGACCAAACTTGGTATGACAGATTTTGATGCAAAAGTTTCTACTCTTTCGGGAGGACAAAAGAAAAAAGTTGCACTGGCAGCCACGCTGATCTCAGATTGTGAAATTTTGCTGTTGGACGAACCAACGAACCACCTGGATAGTGAAATGATAGAATGGTTAGAAGAATATCTGACTGATTACAAGAAAGCGCTTGTTATGGTAACACATGACAGGTACTTTCTTGATCTTGTCTGTAACCGTATTGTTGAGATCGACAGAGGAGAGTTATTCTCGTATGAATCGAATTATGAAGGTTATCTTCAACTGAAACAGACACGTGAAAATATGGAAGTAGCCACACAAAGAAAAAATGCATCCATCCTGAGAAAAGAAATCGCATGGATGCAGCGTGGCGCGAGAGCAAGGGCGACCAAACAAAAAGCACATATTCAAAGATATGAAGCGCTTGCGTCAATGGAATATAAAGATGAGGTCGGTGATGTTTTAATTCGAACTGTTTCTTCGAGACTTGGTAAAAAGACGGTCGAGCTTTCAGGAATTACCAAAGCGTATGGCGAAAAGAAACTGATATCTGATTTTTCCTATATTTTTCTGCGTGATGACAGAGTAGGTATTCTTGGACCGAATGGATGTGGGAAGAGTACGCTAATGAAAATCATCGCAGGTCAGGTCGAGCCGGATTCTGGAACACTTGATATTGGCGATACAGTGAAGATCGGATACTTCTCACAGGAAAATGAAGCACTTGATGATGCAAGGAAAGTGATCGACTATATAAGAGATACTGCGGAATATCTTGACACAAAAGATGGTAAGATAAGCGCTTCTAAAATGTTGGAACAATTTCTGTTTGAGGGAGCAATCCAGTATATGCCGATCGGTAAACTTTCAGGTGGTGAAAAAAGAAGGCTATATCTGCTTAAGATCCTGATGGAAGCACCAAATGTGCTGATGCTTGATGAACCGACGAATGATCTCGATATCGCAACGCTCAGAATACTGGAAGATTACCTGGACACGTTTCCGGGTATTGTCATTACCATTTCACATGACAGATATTTTCTGGACAGAGTTGCAGAACATATGCTGACATTTGAAGAGAGCGGCAGCATTGAATTATTTAACGGTACTTACACGGAATATTATCAGAAGAGAAGAGAAAAAAATAAGCCGGAAGTGACTTTTGAAAAACTGAATAAAACATCAAAAGTGAAAACAGAGAGACCGAAGTTCTCCTATAAGGAACAACGTGAGTATGAATCAATTGAAAGTGAGATTGAATTGCTTGAGGAGAGAATAGAAGCGCTGGAAGGTAAGATCATAGCTGCAGCTTCAGATTTTGTAAGATTAAATCAGCTGATCAAAGAGAAGGAAGAATTTGAAGACCAGCTGGAAGACAAAATGGAACGCTTTTTGTATCTGTCCGAAATCGAAGATAAGATCAAGGCTTATGAACGCACACAGGAGGGTTGACAAACCCACCTGTTTTGGCTATATTTATTGTATTATTATGATGCAAAAGGTTATGAAAAAGAGGAGTATGCAGTACCACCTGCCAGAGAGAATGATTCAGCGGCTGAAAGATCATTTAGGGAATGGATTGCAGAAGGTAGCTTTGGAACCGGAATGTCCAACGGATCTACTTAGTAGACATTCACGTCTGCCCACGTTACAGGGTGTGCTGATGCAGATTCTGCAGTAAGCTTAAGGCGGATGAGCTGTCCGCGAATAAAGGTGGTACCGCGTTATGAACGCCCTTTACCGGAAGTCCGGTAGAGGGCTTTTTTATTTTCATCAAAAGACTGATAAACAGGAATCATTCTATAGAAAACAAGGAGAAACGTATGAAAAAAGAACTGGAAAAGACATATCAGCCGCATGGACTGGAAGAAAGACTTTATAAAAAATGGATGGATCAAAAATATTTTCATGCTGATGTGGATAAAAGTAAAAAACCATTTACCATCGTGATGCCACCTCCAAATATCACAGGTCAGCTTCATATGGGACATGCACTTGACAACACCATGCAGGATATCCTGATCCGTTTTAAAAGAATGCAGGGATTCAATGCGCTCTGGCAACCGGGAACAGACCATGCCAGTATTGCAACAGAAGTCAAGATTATAGAGAAACTGAGAGAAGAGGGAATTGATAAACAGGACCTGGGGCGTGATGGATTTTTAGAGCGTGCATGGGAGTGGAAAAAAGAGTATGGCGGAAGGATCACAGAACAGCTAAAAAAACTTGGATCTTCCTGTGACTGGGATAGAGAACGCTTTACCATGGATGAAGGATGCAATGAGGCGGTAACAGAAGTTTTTTGTAAAATGCATGAAAAGGGATGGATCTATAAAGGATCCAGAATGATCAACTGGTGCCCTGTCTGCAATACATCCATTTCAGATGCAGAAGTTGAATATGAAGAGATGACAGGTCATTTCTGGCACATTAAATATCAGGTAGCAGGAGAAGAGTCCTATCTGGAATTTGCTACAACAAGACCTGAGACCATGCTTGGTGATACAGCGGTAGCGGTTCATCCAGAAGATGAAAGATATACACATCTGATCGGTAAAAAAGTTGTACTGCCTTTTGTGAATAGAGAAATCCCTGTTGTGGCAGATACTTATGTTGACAGAGAATTTGGAACAGGTGTTGTAAAGATCACACCGGCACATGATCCGAATGATTTTGAAGTTGGAAAACGTCATGAATTGCCTGTAATTAATATCATGAATGATGATGCGACCATTAATGAAAATGGTGGTAAGTTTGCAGGAATGGATCGTTATGAGGCAAGGAAACTCATCGTAAAAGAACTCGAAGAAATGGGTCTTCTGGTCAAGGTAGAGGATCATGTTCACAATGTTGGAACACATGACAGATGTAAAACAACAGTTGAACCACTTGTTAAACAGCAATGGTTCGTAAAAATGGATGAATTGATCAAACCGGCTGTGGAATCGGTCAAGAGTGGAGAAATCAAGCTGATTCCGGAGAGAATGGATAAAATTTATTATAACTGGACTGATAATATCAGAGACTGGTGTATTTCCAGACAGCTATGGTGGGGACACAGGATTCCGGCATATTATTGTGAGTCTTGTGGTGAAGTTATAGTTGGCAGGGAAATGCCGGATGTCTGCCCTAAATGCGGAGGAACGAACTTTAAGCAGGATCCGGATACATTGGACACCTGGTTCTCTTCAGCACTCTGGCCATTTTCAACACTTGGCTGGCCAGAAAAAACAGAAGATCTTGAATATTTTTATCCGACAGATGTTCTTGTTACAGGATATGACATTATCTTCTTCTGGGTCATCAGAATGATTTTTTCGGGTTATGAGCAGATGAATGCGAAACCATTCCACACTGTTTTGTTCCATGGACTGATCAGAGATTCTCAGGGACGTAAAATGTCTAAGTCACTTGGAAACGGAATCGATCCGCTTGAGATCATCGATCAGTATGGTGCGGACGCATTAAGACTGACACTGATCACGGGCAATGCACCGGGAAATGATATGAGATTTTATCTGGAACGAGTGGAAGCAAACAGAAACTTTGCAAATAAGATCTGGAATGCTTCAAGATTCATTATGATGAACATGAAGGAAGATGAAATCACAACGCCGGCAGCTGACGAACTTGAAACAGTTGACAAATGGATCATTTCAAAATGCAACAGTATGGTAAAAGAAGTAACTGAAAATATGGAGCATTATGAGCTGGGTATTGCTGTTGGAAAGATCTATGACTTTATATGGGATGAATTTTGCGACTGGTATATTGAAATGGTCAAGCCAAGACTGTATAATTCAGATAAGAAGGCATCAAGAAACAGTGCATTATGGACATTAAAGACAGTTCTGATCGATGCACTGAAACTGCTTCATCCATACATGCCGTTTATTACAGAAGAAATTTTCTGCACACTTCAGAATGAAGAAGAGTCTGTTATGATTTCTAAATGGCCGGTATTCTCGAATGATAACATGTTCCAGAAAGAAGAAAAAGCAATTGAAGTCATCAAAGAAGCGGTCAGAGGAATCAGGAATATCAGAACTGAAATGAATGTTTCGCCGGGACGAAAGGCAAGTGTTTATGTTGTATCAGAAAATGCCGATATACTTCATATATTCAGAGAAGGCAGTCTGTTCTTTACACCACTGGCACATGCAGGAGAAGTGATCCTTCAAGGTAAACCAGAAGGAATTGCAGAAGATGCAGTTTCCATAGTGACAAAAGATGCATCCATCTATATGCCATTTTCTGATCTGATCGATATCTCAGCTGAAATCGAAAGGCTGGAAAAGGAAGCAGTGAAACTGGAGGGTGAGATCAGACGTGCACAGGGTATGCTGAAAAATGAAAAGTTCATTTCCAAGGCACCTGAATCAAAAATTGAAGAAGAAAAACAAAAACTTGAGTCTTATACAAAAATGGCTGAACAGGTAAATGAAAGATTAAAGCAGTTAAAAAAGTAAATTTATGTCATATTTAAGGTAAGAACCCTATAACCCTGGCGGAGGAGCCTATGGATCGAAAAGAGGAACTGAATTTACTGGAACTGAATCAGTTAGACCAATTGGAGAACCTGCAGATCGATGAACTTCTACAGGCTTTGGGAAACTGGGAGTTTTTACCGGAGAATTATGAAGTGCCTGAAAAGATTCAGACACATGTTAGAATGACTGAAGATGAAATGGAAGCCTGGCTTTATCTGACACCTCCTGAAGAAGGACAATCCTATTCGAAAGAGGGAATCATGAAGTTTCTGGATGAAAATGGGGTAAAGGCAGGTTTTATCTCTTCCAATATCTCAGCCATGATAAAAAAAGAAGTATATGAGAGGGAGATCCTGGTAGCAAGAGGGGTCAGACCGGAAGCAGGAGACAGTGGTTATTTTGAATATTTTTTTGACAGGGAACCCAAAATAATTCCAAGATACCGGGAAGACGGGTCTGTAGACTACTCCAGCTTTAATGTACTTCAGAATATTCAGCGGGATGAAATTATTGCAGAATACCATCCAGCATCAAAAGGAAAAGCAGGGTATAATGTTAAAGGCAAGTTCATTGCACAGAAACAGCCCGGTGAGCTTGGTTTACTAAAAGGAAGAGGGTTTTACCGGAAATCAGATGAACCTACTGTTTATCGTGCTCTTACCGGAGGTAAAATCGAATATAAAAATGACAGTATCAACATAGAATCCACACATGTGATCGAAGGGAATGTAACAGCTGTTCATGGTCGGATCGAGTTTTATGGTGATATTCTGGTCAAAGGAAATGTAGAATCCGGAGTTCTGATCCGGACAGCCAAGAGCCTGACGATTAATGGGAATGTGGAAGCAGCAACGATTTACGCCGGCGGTGATGTTGTTCTGCGCAGAGGAATACAAGGTGCAGGAAAAGCCAAAATATTTGCAAAAGGAAATGTTTATGCAGAATTTATTGAACATGCCGGAGTGGAAGCACTAGGAAGTGTAAAAGCCAATGTAATCATGAATTCTTTTGTAGAGGCCGAAAAGAGCGTGATCCTCACAGGAAAAAAGGGAATGCTCATTGGTGGTTATACCCACGCGACGGAAGCATTTGAATCAGTCACTGCTGGGAATGAAGCTGAGGTCAAAACAGTAATTCATGTGGGAAGCAAGCCAGAGCTGATTGAAAAGAAAAAATCCCTGGTGCAGTCGGAGCAGTATTTGAAAGAAGAACTTGCAAACCTTGTACGAGAATTGTATCAGATCAAAAAGCTCATGAGAGAGAATCCAGATGTTGAAATATTACAGGGTGAATTGAAAAAAGTCATGTCTAAAAGAAATGATCTGGTGCGCAGAATGGAAACACTCAAAGAAGAGTACCAGAAGGTTGAAGAAAATATTGAGCGTGGTAAAAGTGCTTATATTAAAATTAACGGATCCATTTACAGGGGAACTACGGTCTGTGTCGGAACCAATCAGCACGAGCTTAAGAATGGGACCTGTTATATGCGGTATACGAATCTTGACGGAAGGCTGACGAGTACAGTAATTGTCAGGAACTGACATAATGAACAATCATAAAATGAATTACCTGGAAATAGAAAAATGGATCTTATCGATCCCGAGATTTTCCAAAAAGAATGATCTGGATGTTACAAGAAAATTTTATAAATTTCTTGGTAGCCCGGGTTCAAAATCAAAGATCATACATATTGCAGGCACAAATGGAAAAGGATCCGTTTGTGCCTATCTCAATCATATCCTGATGCTGTCGGGTTTTAAAGTGGGTATGTTTACTTCACCGCATCTGATCAGTATGCGTGAACGTATCCGTGTGCAGGGAAATGCGGTAAGCGAAACTGAATTTTGTGATGTATTCTATCAGGTCAGCAATGCAGCCAAACAGTTTCGTGGAACCAATCCGGATTATTTTCCAACTTTTTTTGAACTATTGTTTTTTATGGGAATGACATATTACGACAAAGAAGCCCCGGAGTATATCATTCTTGAGACAGGACTTGGTGGAAGACTTGATGCAACAAATGTGGTAGAGCATCCTGCATTATGTATTCTCACAGAGATTGGTCTGGATCATATGCAATATCTTGGGGAAAAAGTTGAACTGATCGCAGAACAGAAGGCGGGAATTCTAAAGCAGGGTGTTCCCGTTGTATATATGAACAAGAGAAAGGAAGTTTCTGATGTGATCGAATCATATGCCCGTAGACTGCAATGTGCAGCTTTTCCGGTGTCCTATGATGCAATCACTATTTTCCGAAATACAAGTAAAAGCATTGATTTTTCCTATCATTCTGGTTATTATAGGTATGACGGTCTAACGCTTAAAACGGCAGCGATCTACCAGACAGAAAATGCTGCAGTTGCAATTCGGGCGATAGAAGTTCTATTCCCATATCCTTTATTTTTACAATATGAAGCTGCGATCCGCAGAGGGATACAGGAGATGGTATGGGCAGGAAGAATGGAAGAAATAGAAGAAGATGTCATTATTGATGGTGCGCATAACGAAGATGGAATAGAAGCTCTGATGAAAGTTGTCAGAGCGAACACAGACAAAAAAAATGTTCTGCTGTTCGCAGTCGTGAGTGACAAGGATTACCGAAAAATGATCCAGATCTTAATGGAAAAGGACGAGTTCGAGCGCGTCTATCTAACTTCAATAAACAATGAAAGAGGTCTTTCAACGGATGAACTGAAGACTGTTTTTCGACAATATACAAATAAAGAGATTTTTATCTGTCATGATCCAAACAATGCTTATGTGAAATGTCTGAATGAAAAAAAAGACAATGAAAGAGTATACGCAGTTGGATCGTTATATCTTGCCGGGATGCTGAAAGCGGCAGGTGGGAGGAACTGTAATGATTAATTTTGAAGAGGAACTGAAGAAATTTCATCCAAGTCTTGAAATTGAAGATGCGGAAGAAGCAATCTATAACCAGGATCTGACAGACATGGCAGATATACTTGTTGCGATGCTGAAAGATATGAAAGAGGAAGAATAGGGGTTAGCAGACATGAATTGTTACCATTGTGGATGCAGACTTTCCGAGAAAGATTTCTGTACAGGCTGTGGAGCTGATGTTTCCGTATATAAAAAGATCATCCATATATCAAATTCTTTTTATAATATTGGGTTGGAGAAAGCCAATGTCAGGGATCTGTCCGGTGCAATTTCCAGTCTCAGGCAAAGTCTTAAATTTAATAAGAACAATATTAAGGCAAGAAACCTTCTGGGGCTTGTTTATTTTGAGACCGGTGAAGCGGTCGCTGCCTTGAGCGAGTGGGTAATCAGTAAAAATATCCGTCAGGAAAAAAATATTGCTGATGACTATATCAATGCAATTCAGACGAATACAGCAAGACTTGATACGATCAATCAGACGATCAAGAAATACAATCAGGCACTTTCCTACTGCAACCAGGACAGTCTTGATCTGGCTGTGATACAGTTAAAGAAAGTGTTGTCGATGAATCCCAACTTTATCAGGGCGCATCAGCTGTTGGCATTGATCTATATTTATACAAGAGAATATGAGAAAGCCAGAAAAGAATTACTTAAATGTACTGCAATCGATGCCAATAACACTACAACACTTCGATATCTAAAAGAAATCGATCTTGTTACAAGTGGGGCAGAAGATAAGGAAACGCAGCAAAAAGTAAGAAAAAAAGAGTCAGATGAAGTAATAAAATATCAAAGTGGAAATGAGACGATCATTCAGCCATTAAATGTAAAAGAGCAGACCGGGGTCTCATCTTTGTTCAATATTGTGATTGGTCTGGTGATCGGGCTTGCGGCAGCCTGGTTCTTGATTCTTCCAGCAAGGATCAGTGCAGAAAAGGCAGATATAAACAAGGAGCTGATTGCAGTCAGCGAAGAATCAGACCAGAAAACAACAGAAATTGAAGAGTTGAAACGGGAAACGGAGTCACTAACAGAAGCAAAAAGTGAACTTGAGACTCAGCTCCAGTCTTATGTTGGTGCTGATGGCACCATGAAGGCCAGTGACAGTCTTCAAAAAGCAGTCAGAATGTATCTGGAAGATCCAACGAACCTGCAGGCTGTAGGAGATGTATTGATGGAAATCGAGGAAGAATCTGTTGAAGCGAGTACATCAGAAGAATTTAGCCTGCTGTACCAAAAAATCATGGAACTGACTGGTCCAAATATTTCAACATCTTATTATAATACCGGATATACAGCATACAAACAGAGTGACTATACTACAGCAATCACAAATCTTGAAAAAGCAGTTCGATTTGATCCTGCAAATGGAGAAGCACTCTTTAGTCTTGCTAATTCATTTAATAAGAACGGTGATAAAGAAAAAGCGAAAGACACTTATGAAAAAGTAATCGAGCTGTTCCCTGGAACAGAAAAAGCGTCCAGATCTGAAGTATACCTGACTGAAATGGATGCGTCATGATTTTGTAATAGGTACGATTGCGATAAGTCCTTATAAAAAGAAAGACCGGCTGATGATCCAGCCGGTCTTTTCGTTATTGAAATAGATTAAATCTTGAATTTTTTCACTTCATCATGCAGTGTGGAAGAAACGGAGACACACTTTTCAACTGCCTGATTGATTACACCGGACATACTCATAATATCTGCAGATCTCTCTGCGATCTCAGTAGTTCCGATCGCCCCTTCATTGGTTGCCTTGCTAATTGCATCAATGGATGTCAGTACATTATCAATGGATGCGATCAGCTCTTCAGAGGTAGCACTGAAATCAGATATTAGAGAATCAATTTCAACTGCATCCGTATTATATGTTTCAGCCACATTATGAAAAGTATCATAGCTTTTCATAACATCTGTAGCCACAAAATCCAGAAGCCTTTCGGAATCACCGGATAGATTCTTAACAGCAGCAGTGACCTTTGTAGTCACTTCCTGGATTTTTACGACAGTGTCCTTTGATTTTTCTGCCAGACCTCGGATCTCATCTGCAACAACAGAAAATCCTTTGCCTGCTTCCCCAGCTCTTGCAGCTTCAATTGCAGCATTCAGTGCAAGCAGATTAGTCTGATTGGTAATATCCATAATAGAGGAAGAAAGTATTTCGATTTCTTCCACGACTCTTGCATCCTGCAGTGCTTTTTCCAGACTGGATTTAATATTTGTATGCATACTTGTTGTCTGTGTGCGCTGTTTTTCTGTTTCGATCTTGACGTCATGTGCACGACCATGTATAGCAGATGCCTGCTCCGCGCCCTCCTGAGCTCTGACAGCAATATTTCTGGTCGCAGTTTCAATTTCATTCGAAATCTGACTGATTGAATCTGAGGTCGCAGCGGTTTCTTCCATGCTTGCTGCAAGTTCCTGAGTCGTTGCAGATACACCTTCAATGGACTCTGTCTGCTTAAAAATGTTAGACTCGATCTGAGCTACAACTTCATTTAATGCAGTTTCACTTTCCTGAACACCCTGAATCAGATTTCTGATCTGTTCACGCATTGCATGGAGCTTCTGACCCAGAATACCGAGGTCATCTTTGCGGTTCGACAGTTTCTTTGGAAATTCCTGTGTGAAATCCCCTTCTGATATTGGCTCAAGGAAACGTGATGCCGCTTTAATGGAGCTGCTGATATCAATGCTGATTGTGATTGCAATGAAACCAATCAGGACTAAAAGGCCTGCAATAACGATAATAAATAGAACAGCTGACTGTGTAAGAGTATCTTTTGCGATGTCCGTCTGTGCTGCAATCGTGTCATCAATAAAATCGGTATAATTACCGGTTCCGACGACCCATCCGTAAGGCTCGAACAATAAACTGTAACTTCTTTTTGGAGAGGACTCTGTTTCACCTTCTTTTGGGAACATATAGTCGGTATAACCGCCGCCTTCCTGCTGACCGGCTTTTAATATGGCTTTGATCAGTTCAAATCCATTGGTATCTTTCATGTCAATTCTGCTAGTGCCTTCTGTATCTTTGCCCAGAAGGACTACATTGACACCTTCAGCTGTGTCGATCCAGAAATAACCTCCATCCTTGTAACGAAGATCACGGACCAGATCTGCGGCAAGCTTTTGAGCTTCTTCCTGTGTATAAAGTCCAGCCTGTTGGTCATCGTAAACATTTTGTATTAGTGAAATGGCAGTGTTGACCTGTTCTTTGATATTTGTATCATAATCTGCCCGGATGGTGCTCTCCAAAAGTTCCAGTGATTTGGAGGCGGACAATTGCATACTGACCAGAGCGATGATACCTGCGACCAGCATGGTGATTAAGATGGAAAATACCAAGATCAGCATTTTGACTTTGACTTTCAGATTCTTCATAGTGTAGCCTCCTTTAATAAAACAAATTGTTGAATTATTATATAATTTTAACGTATTATTGAGAAAAATACAACATAATAACCGAGTTGTTTGCAAATTATTTTGTTCAAATTTGTAATTATTCACAGAGAAGGGAGGTCATATTTGTGCCAATAGCTGAAATTGTGAAAAAATAGTCAATATCTGCAATTCCGGGCACTGCTGATATTGAAACCTTTAATAGAATGGATTATACTGTTAACAGACGTGAAAGAATATATAAAAGACCGGAGCAGATTAAGTGATGCGAGACATAGAATTTAAAATGGAGAGACAGGGTCTGATTCAGGTGGGAGACAGAGTAGAAATTACGGAAGGGATCCTTCCCAGCAGTTATTATTATATTATTGAACCCTCACTTGCCATGTCCGGTAATTTCAAGTTCAGAGAAAGACTGAAATGCACTTCGGGAGTGGTAAAGGATATCTCGAAAAATGACAGAGGGTTTTATGTGACAGTAGAGTTTGATGAACCAGAATAGGGAGGAACTATATTATGGCAAGAAAAATTGAAGCAGATAAGGCACCGGCAGCAATCGGACCATACTCACAGGCAATCGCAATCGATAAATTCCTGTTTGCATCAGGACAGATTCCGATCAATCCGGAAACAGGAAAAGTTGAGGCTGAAGGAATTAAAGCACAGGCTGAACAGGTCATGAAGAATGTAGGCGCAGTACTTAATGCAGCAGGAACTACATATGGAAACGTTGTAAAAACGACATGCTATTTAACTGACATGGCTGATTTTGATGCATTTAATGAAGTATATGGTGGATATTTTATAGAAAATGAAAAGCCTGCAAGAAGCTGTGTAGCTGTTAGACAGCTTCCGAAAAATGTATTATGTGAAGTGGAAGTGATTGCATACCTTGGATAATAAAAAGTTGTCAGATCAGGACATCATACAGGAAAAGCATGATAATATCATATTGGTCGGAATGCCTGGCGCAGGAAAGAGTACAATTGGTGTAGTGCTCGCAAAAAGACTGGGTTACAGATTTCTTGATTCTGATCTTCTGATACAGGAGACTTATAATAAGCTATTACATCAGATGATCGAGCAGGAAGGGATTGATGCTTTTCTGGAAAAAGAAGGAGAGGTCAATGCGGGTATCACAGGACATAAGCAGGTCATTGCGACAGGTGGAAGTGCAATATACAGCAATAAGGCAATGACACACTTAAAAGAGATCGGAACAGTGATCTATCTGAGATTATCCTATGAATCGATCGAGCAAAGGCTTGGAGATCTAAATCAGAGAGGTGTTACGATCAAGGAAGGACAGACATTAAAAGGTCTGTATGAAGAAAGAATTCCTTATTATGAACAGTTCGCAGATCGATGTATTGATTGTGAAAACAAGTCAATTCGTGAAATCGTGACAGAAATTGCAGAGGATTTTGAATGAAAGACATGAAATACACAGCTCCCTTACTGATGTTTCTGGCAGCCTGCATCTGGGGAGCTGCTTTTGTGGCACAAAGTGAAGCCACACAGTATATTGGACCATTCACATTTAACAGTATTCGATTTTTACTGGGATCGGTCGTGCTCCTTCCTCTGATCTGGTTCAAAAGCAGAAATAAAAAAGAGAAGAGCTATAATAATGATAAGAGCTATAAAAAAAGCAACTGGATCGCAGGAATTTCCTGTGGGGTCGTGTTGACCTTTGCCAGTTTTTTTCAACAGTACGGAATTGGGTTCACAACAGTTGGAAAAGCCGGATTCATTACAGCACTTTATATCATAATAGTTCCATTTCTGGGACTGCTATTTGGAAGGAAAATCAGTAAAGTGCTGATGCTATCTTTGATTGTGGCACTGATGGGGCTCTATCTTCTTTGTATGCAGACCAGTGATCTGAAAATGATCAATTATGGAGATCTAATGGTGATGATCTGTGCTGTCTTATTCTCGGTGCATATTCTGGTCATTGGACATTTCGCGCCTAAAACAGATGGTGTGATAGTATCCTGTATTCAGTTCTTTACCGGATTTGTTCTGAGCGGAATTGGTGCGATCCTGTTTGAGACCATTAAAACACATGCAATTATACAGGCATATATACCGATTCTTTATGCCGGAATATTTTCCTGTGGTGTGGCTTATACTCTTCAGATCATAGCGCAGAAAAAAATCGATCCAAGCCTTGCGTCGTTGATCGGAAGCCTTGAGTCTGTCACGGCTGCAGTGGCTGGCTGGTTGATTCTTGGACAGACCATGAGCCTGAAGGAAAGCATCGGTAGCCTTCTGGTATTTTTTGCTATTATTATGGCTCAGCTTCCTGAACGCAAGGTTCAGGAAATAAATGAAATATCATTCTCGGTCAGGAATTTCGAAAAATAAGAATCCCAGATCTGATCGGATTGTTTCTCAGGCAGAAATGAGGAGGAAGAGGTCGCGGTGACACAAAGAAGTTTCGTTCCATCGTAGCGGACATTGACCAGAAATGTTTTCTGATTTAAAAGGGATTCATCATTTAATTCTGTGTTCAGATAAGTAATGGCAAGATGAGCGGGCAACGCCAGGATGAATTTAAATCCGAGCGGTGTCCGTTTTCCTTTGATCAGGTCAAAGCAGAGCGGACGCATCTGTTTCCATGAGGAGTATCCAGCCGTCAGGGTTGTGTTTTCTTCATCACTCAATTCTGTACCATGATAGAACTCGTCGTTAATATGACCATCTATATGAAACGTCTGATAGGTAGAGATCGTTGCTTCTTTTACTAAATAACAATCAAAGAGCGTGCCGGTAAGAAGCTTTCCCATAAATGCCTTGATCTCTTCAATCTGATATGACTGCATGTTTGTTCTCCTGTCTGATGCCAATTTTCTGAATTAGTTTTAGTATATACAGAATGAAGAAAGAAGACAAGAATGTTCTTTACAATTTAATTGTGACTGTGTTATCATAAGTAGTATTAAAAACTATGTGAAGTAATTTTGAATATGTATTTCAATATATTTTAAGTTTTATTATGTCATTTTATGGGTTTTTAAAAGAAATAACGGACATAAGGATTGGAGAAAAGTGAACTATAAGATTGTATTAGACAGTTGTGGAGAAATACCTGAAAATTTCAAACAGGATGAGAGATTCCAGAATGTTCCCTTAGGACTTGAAGTGGGAGATTATCATATTTTGGATGATGAGAGCTTTGACCAGGCAGAATTTTTGAAGCAGGTAGCACAGTCTCCGGTTTGTCCAAAATCGTCATGTCCTTCTCCTGAATTATTTATGGAGGCATATCACAAAGGAGATGCTGATCACGTTTATGTGGTCACACTGTCATCACACCTGAGTGGGAGCCATAATAGTGCAGAACTTGGTAAACAATTATATCAGGAAAAATATGGCGATAAGAGTATCGCAGTAATCGATTCAGAATCGGCTTCCTGCGGTGAGACGCAAATTGCCTTAAAGGCAATGGAACTTGAGGAAAAGGGGCTTAGCTTTGAAGAAATCGTAGCTGCACTTGAATCTTACAGAGATGAAATGAAGACATATTTTGTTTTGGATAATCTGGAAACACTTAGAAAAAATGGAAGGCTTACAGGTGTAAAAGCACTGGTTGCCTCTACATTAAGCATAAAACCGGTCATGGGTGCAAGAGGAGGTAAAATCCTTCAGCTGGGACAGGCGATCGGGATAAAAAAGGCATTGCAGAAAATGGTCGATATGATCATAAAAGACTGCATCAGACCACAGGAAAAAAGATTAATGATCGCACATTGTAACTGTCTTGAAAGAGCACAGTATGTTCAGAAACTGTTGGAAGAAAAGGCTTCTTTTTTGGAAATCAGGATTATGGATACGGCCGGTGTGAGCAGTATGTATGCCAATGATGGAGGTATTATCGTTACGGTCTGATTTGGTGACGTATTAAATTTATTTCCAGTGGAGAAGCAGATATTCGGTAACCATCCAGCATTTCCAAAGAAAACATATGAATGGACTTGATATAATTCAGATTGATCAGATCATGTGATCCGATCATAAAAAGTGACGGGTGCTCTGACATGGTTTCTGACAAATTCAAAAGCGAGTCAAGAAAATCAAGTTCACACCCATCAGAATTCACAACGACAGACTGTCGTTTTCCATGTTCTTTTGCATACATAAATTCATCCGCGTGAAGATAGACCGTTTTATTGCGACCACGGATTTCAAAAACAGGCTCTGCCTGTTTTTTTTGTTCGATCATTCGTGTGATCATGGTGTAAAGTGTATTGTGAGACAAAGGGACAGGAAGAACCATAACTGACTTTCCAGTTTCACCCGCAGCTTCGAAAAAAGCTTCATTCAGGTCGGGTGGCAGAAAAACTACTCTTTGTGCCTGTGGATAGGCTTCCATGATCGCTTTTAAGATATAAATTGTAGAAAGAAGCGTATGCGCAGATTCAGCTTCACAAAGATAGAGATCATACTGCAGTGGCTGTGCAAATAGAGCAGCAGTGGTACCGTAAGAATCGATGTAGAGAGGTTCACTGCTTTGAAAAAGATCACCTTCTCTGCTTAGCTGCCGTTCCAGATGTTTTCGTGCAGCAGCCTGTTCAATACAAATTGCAATATGCATATCATACCTCCCATTAGAAAAAAGGAACTGCACGTAACGATTACATGCAATGTTCCTTTTAATCATGATTATAAAAATTCACAAAGTATTCTTTTTATTAACTATAAAAATACGAACTGAACTGATGAAGCATATAATAATAACAGGATCAACAGCTGAAGTACCAGTATGACAGGCATTCCGATCACGAATTTCAATTTTCTTGTTTTATGCCGGAATGTATACATCCCAATGATGGATCCGATGGAACCACCAATGAGCGCGATTAAGAATAAGGTCGCTTCCGGTATACGGAAAGCCTGTTTTTTTGCTTTCCATTTGTCGATTCCCATGATGGCAAATCCTGTCAGATTGACTCCTGCAAGATAGAGCAGGATACTCTTGATGGCATTCATTTGATCACCTATTTCTTCTCGGCTTCCATCATCTTCATTGCGCGAACTTTACAGGAAAGACCAAAAAGATTGATAAAACCTTCTGCATCATGATGATCGTACAGATCTCCAGTAGTAAAGGAAGCAATGCTTTCATTATAAAGAGAATAAGGTGAGGAAGTTCCGGCTTTGACAATATTACCTTTGTAGAGTTTAAAAGTAACTTCACCAGTTACATACTGCTGCGTTGACACAATAAATGCCTGTACCGCTTCACGAAGAGGAGTAAACCACTTGCCTTCGTATACGATCTGGGCAAATTTGTTACCAAGATCAGCTTTTAATGCATAAGTATCTCTGTCCAGAATCAATTCTTCAAGCTGCTGATGTGCTTCATAAAGGATGGTTCCGCCAGGAGTTTCATATACACCACGGGATTTCATCCCAACTACACGATTCTCAACAATATCAACGATACCAATACCATGTTTTCCGCCAAGTTCATTTAAAAAAGTGATGATATCTGCGACTTTCATTTTTGTTCCGTTCACTGAAACAGGGATTCCTTTTTCAAAAGCCATTGTAACATACTCTGCCTGGTCGGGTGCTTTTTCAGGTGTTGTGCCAAGAACTAAGAGATGTTCAAAGTTTGGTTCGTTTGCTGGGTCTTCCAGTTCAAGACCTTCGTGGCTGATGTGCCAGATATTTCTGTCACGACTGTAACTGGAATCGGCTGAAAATGGAAGGTCGATGCCATGTGCTTTACAGTATTCGATTTCATCTTCACGGGAATTCATGTGCCATGCATCACTACGCCATGCTGCAATGATCTTGAGATCAGGAGCAAGTGCTTTGATACCAAGTTCAAAACGGATCTGGTCATTCCCTTTTCCTGTCGCACCATGACAGATAGCAGTTGCATTTTCTTTTCTGGCGATCTCAACAAGTCGTTTTGCAATGACTGGTCTTGCCATGGATGTTCCAAGAAGGTATTTGTTCTCATATACAGCATGCGCCTGAACACATGGAACAATATATTCATCGCAGAATTCATCAATTACATTCTCAATATAAAGTTTTGTTGCACCAGATGCTTTTGCGCGTTCATCAAGTCCATCAAGTTCGTTTCCCTGTCCACAATCAATGCAAACACAAACTACGTCATAGTCAAAATTTTCTTTAAGCCAGGGAATGATAGCGGTGGTATCCAGACCGCCTGAATAAGCAAGAATTACTTTTTCTTTCATAACAGATCGCCTCCATAATATTTATAATTCAATAATGAGTTGGTTTTTATTGGTTAACCCTGCAACTAATATACAACATTTAAAAAGGGAATGCAAGAACAAAATTATACATATTAAACTGTATAAAAATGAATTATAATGAATAAAATAAAAATATAGTTGCATAATATACAGAATAGATGTATAATCATGCAATCGATACGAGTGATGTTCTCTATTGTAATTAAACCTTGCTTCTATTATTATGATTAATAGAACAATAAGTGTAAAAGAAGAAATAAATAAAAGAAGTAAATATTATATGAGACATAGAAAAGAATGAACAGGGAGGAACCAAGTATGATCAAAGTAGGAATCATTGGAGCAACAGGATATGCCGGAGGAGAACTGGTCAGAATCCTCATGGCACATAAAGAGGCAGAAATTATCTGGTATGGTTCGAAAAGTTATATTGATAAAAAATACAGCGATGTATTTAAGAATATGTTCAAGGTAGTCGAAGACATCTGCCTTGACGACAATCTGGAGGAACTGGCATCTCAGGTAGATGTGATCTTTACTGCAACACCACAGGGATACCTTGCTTCTATATTAAAGGAAGACATATTAAAACAGGTCAGGGTGATCGACCTGAGCGCTGATTACAGGATCAAAGATGTTACAGTATATGAGAAATGGTATGGAATAGAGCATAAATCTTCAGAATTTATAGAAGAAGCGGTATATGGTCTGTGCGAAGTGAATAGAGAAGACATCAGACAGGCAAGGCTGGTCGCAAATCCAGGATGTTATACAACATGTTCGATTTTAACGATCATTCCGCTATTAAAGGCAGGACTGATCAAACCTTCCTCTATTATAGTAGATGCAAAAAGTGGGACATCAGGAGCGGGAAGAGGCGCAAAAGTAGACACACTGTTCTGCGAGGTAAATGAAAACATAAAGGCATATGGAGTGACAACACACAGACATACACCGGAAATTGAAGAGCAGCTTGGTTATGCAGCAAACGAAAAGATCGTCATTAATTTCACACCGCATCTGGTCCCGATGAACAGAGGGATCCTTGTCACAGCTTATGCAGATCTGAAGGAAGATGTATCAATAGAAACGATTCGTAGCGCATATGCGGACTGTTATAAACAGGAACCATTCATCAGACTACTTGATCAGGGTGTCTGCCCTGAAACAAAATGGGTAGAAGGAAGTAATTATGTTGATCTGAATGTGATAAAAGACGAACGTACTGGAAGAGTCATCATGATGGGTGCGATTGATAACCTGATGAAAGGTGCTGCAGGACAGGCAGTACAGAATATGAATCTGATGTTTGGATGTAATGAACGTGAAGGACTTGATTTGATTCCGCTGTTCCCGTAATACATCTATTTGATAAGAAAGGCAAGCTGATGATCAGAGTAATGACACTGGAAGACTATGAAGAGGTGTTCTGTTTATGGAAAAGAATAAAAGGATTTGCAATCAGAAGTCTGGATGATTCAAAAGATGGAGTGACAAAATTTTTGAAAAGGAATCCAAATACAAGCATCGTAAAAGTACTGGATGGCAGGATCGTGGGAAGTATTTTATGCGGACATGATGGAAGAAGAGGATGTTTTTACCATGTGTGTGTTGATCCTGATTACAGAATGCGTGGTATTGGAAAAGAGATGGTCAGTTTTGCATTATCAGTCCTTGAACAGGAAGGAATCGGGAAAGTAAATCTGATCGCATTTACTGACAATGCAGCAGGGAATGCATTTTGGAAGGAACTTGGATGGACAAATCGTGTTGATCTGAATTATTACGATTACACCATAAATTCAAAAAATACAATTTCAATCAATAAATAAGCGAATCAACCGGTAATCGGATCGATCATATCTAGAAAAGAGGTCAAATATATGAATAGTATCAAGGGTGGTGTGACTGCGCCAAAAGGATTTCAGGCAGCAGGCGTGGAGGCAGAAATTAAGTATAAAAACCGTAAAGATATGGCGCTGATCTATAGTGAACTGCCATGCGTCGGAGCAGGAGTATTTACGAGTAATCTCGTAAAGGCGGCTCCGGTACTTTGGGATCAGAATATAATTAAGAATGAAGCATCAGTTCAGGCAGTGATCATTAATTCAGGGATCGCAAATGCATGTACTGGAGAGCAGGGAATGGAATATTGTGAAAAAACAGCAAAAGCAGCTGCGCTACAGCTGTGTGTTCCGGAAAAATCAGTTCTTGTGGCTTCGACTGGTGTGATCGGTATGCAGCTTCCGATTGAAAAGATCATAGCTGGTGTTGAAAAGCTTTCCGTCCATAAAGCGGATAGTATTGAATCAGGTACCCTTGCAGCTGAAGCGATCATGACAACGGATACTGTGTCAAAACAGATCGCAGTGACATTTGAGATTGAAGGAAAAACAGTAACGCTTGGTGGAATGTGTAAGGGCTCGGGCATGATTCATCCAAATATGTGCACCATGCTAGGATTTTTAACAACAGATCTTTCTATCAGCAAAGAAATGTTACAGTCTGCACTGAGCGAAGATGTGATAGACACGTTCAATATGATTTCAGTAGATGGGGATACATCAACAAATGACAGTCTGGTGATCATGGCAAACGGTGTTGCCGGTAATACGATGATCACATCAAAGGACAGTAATTATCAGATTTTTAAAGAAGCATTAAATTTTGTAAATACATGGCTTGCAAAAAAAATGGCAGGAGATGGAGAAGGAGCGACTGCTCTTTTTGAGACAAAAGTAGTCAATGCCCAGAGCAAAGAGCAGGCAAGAATTCTTGCAAAAGCAGTGATCTGCTCTAGCCTGACGAAAGCGGCGATTTTTGGACATGATGCGAACTGGGGAAGGATTCTATGTGCGATGGGTTATTCAGGTGCCACATTTGATCCGGATCAGATGGAATTATTTTTTGAAAGTAAAGCAGGAAGAATCCTGATCTATCAGAATGGAAAAGCAGTTGATTACAGCGAAGAAGAAGCAACGAAAATTTTATCAGAAAGTGAAGTTACGGTTCTTGCAGACCTAAAGCAAGGTGATGCACAGGCAGCAGCATGGGGATGTGACCTGACCTATGATTACGTTAAGATCAATGCAGATTACCGCTCATAAAAATAATATCATGAAAATACCAATTAATAGCATACCCAAAGACAGATAGATAAGAATGATAAGAACAGATAAGGGGATCAGGATGGATCAGAAAGATATGAAACAGGTCATGCAGAAAGCAGAAGTTTTAATAGAAGCATTGCCGTATATTCAAAGTTTTAACCGTAAAATCATTGTGGTCAAATATGGCGGAAGTGCCATGTCAAATGAAGAACTACAAAAGAGTGTTATTCAGGATGTAACGCTGTTGAAGCTGGTTGGGTTCAAACCAATCATTGTACATGGTGGTGGAAAAGAAATCAGCCGATGGGTCGGTAAAGTCGGCAAAGAAGCTGAATTTGTGAATGGTCTTCGTGTCACAGATGAAGAGACCATGGAAATTGCAGAGATGGTACTTGGAAAAGTGAATAAAAAACTGGTCAGTATGGTACAGGAACTTGGGGTGAAGGCAGTTGGACTCAGCGGTAAAGACGGTGGACTTTTAAAAGTAACAAAAAAATATTCTAATGGACAGGATATTGGATTTGTTGGTGAAGTAACAGAAGTAACGCCAGACCTTTTATTTGATCTGCTTGAGAAGGATTTCCTCCCGATCATTTCACCAATCGGTTTTGATGACAGTTTTGATACCTATAATATTAATGCGGATGATGCGGCATGTGCAATTGCAAAAGCGGTGCATGCAGAAAAACTTGCATTTTTAACGGACATTGAGGGTGTTTATAAAAATCCTGAGGATAAATCAACATTCCTGTCAAGACTGACCGTTTCAGCTGCAGATGATCTCATCAGCGATGGATTTATTGGAGGCGGAATGCTACCAAAGTTAAACAACTGTACTTCTGCAGTAAGAGATGGTGTCAACAGGGTTCATATTCTTGACGGACGGATCCCACACTGTCTGCTTTTGGAAATTTTTACAAAAGAAGGTATTGGAACCGCAATCGTGCCGGATGATGATGCAAATTGATTTTACAAGAGAGGTGCCGTTATGGAAAAATATATTGATGAAGCGGAAGCGCTCCTTCTTCATACATACAACAGGTTTCATATTGTTTTAGATCATGGGGAAGGGGTCTGTCTTTATGATATTCAAGGGAAAAAATACCTGGATTTTGTTTCCGGAATCGGCGTATTTGCACTGGGATATCACAATGAAGAATTTAATCAGGCATTAAAAGATCAGATTGATAAACTGATACACACTTCAAATTATTATTACAATCTACCTACGATCGAAGCAGCAGGGAAGTTGCTCAAAATAGCAGAAATGGACAGAGTTTTTTTTACGAACAGCGGAGCTGAGGCGGTAGAAGGTGCTATCAAAGCAGCAATCAAATATGCATACTTAAAAGATGGCTCAACAGATCATGAAATGATCGCAATGGAGCATTCTTTTCACGGAAGGACAATGGGAGCTCTTTCGGTAACAGGTAATCCCAAATACCGTGAAGCGTTTGAACCACTGATCGGGAAGGTCCGTTTTGCAAAGATCAATGACATTGAGAGCATCAGAATGCAGGTAAATGAAAAGACTTGTGCCATTATCCTTGAAACGGTACAGGGAGAAGGCGGTATTATTCCGGCTGAGGCGGAATTTTTAAAGCAGGTAAGAGAGATCTGTGATGCGAATGATATTTTGCTGATCCTGGATGAGATTCAGTGCGGTATGGGGCGGACAGGAGCTTATTTTGCATGGCAGAAGTTTGGAATCAGACCGGATATTATGACGGTGGCAAAAGCAATTGCCGGCGGAATCCCGGCAGGTGCGTTTCTGATGACTGAAAAGGTCGCGCAACACTCCCTGGTGGCAGGCGATCATGGAACAACATATGGAGGAAACCCTCTTGTTGGAGCTGCAATCAACAAAGTTCTTGATTTATTTGAACGAAACCATATAATAGATAATGTGAATCTGGTAAGTGGATATTTAGAAGAACAGCTGGATCTTATTGTCAGGGATTATGATTTTGTTCAGTTTCGGAGAGGTTCTGGTCTGATGCAGGGTCTTGTACTGGACTGCCCAGCCGGTGATATCATAAACAAGGCATTGGAGAATGGTCTGATCCTGATCAATGCCGGAGCGAATGTGATTCGTTTTCTGCCGCCGCTTATCATTCAAAAAGAACATGTGGATGAAATGATAGGTATTTTACGAAAATGCCTCTCATAATATATGGGAGAGTTGAATGAATTTTAGAAAAAAAACTGTGTCAGTCCTAGTCCTGATCTTATTGATGATCAGTTCACTTTATGCCGGAGCGATGGGAACATTCACGCAGGAGGACTTAAAAGAACTGGTAAGCAGTGATGAAAAGACACTGCATATCTGGTACCATGATGAAGCGCTTACAGATTATCTGAGCAGCGCTGCCATCAGTTATAAAGATAAGACCGGAATCAGAGTAGTGCCGGTGCTTGCCCAGGGTGCGGAGTATCTCGAGCAGATAAACCGTGCTTCTGTTTCTGATCCGGAGAATAATAAAAAAGCAGCAGATCCTGAGGACATTCCGGATCTGTTTCTTGTAAGAAATGACTCACTGGAAAAAGCATATCTTGCAGGACTTGCAGTTAATACAAGCGATCCGCTCGCAATTTTAAATACGGAAAATTTTTCAAAGACAGCATTGAACGCAGTCACTTATAAAGATAAAATGATTGGATATCCTTTGTCTTTTGAGACGAGTGTACTTCTGTATAACAAAACATATCTGGAAGAAATGGCAAAAAATCAGATTCTTGCTGAACAGGCAGAAGCAGTTCCAGAGGATGCTGATACAGAGAATGCGGAAGGTGAAACAGCAGCTGATGTCATTACGGAAGAACAGATCGAAGCAAAAATGGATGAGCTGGTACCGGCAAGCATAGACGACATTTTAAGCTTTGCAGATAATTTTGATGCACCTGAAGCAGTTGAAGCAGTATTTAAATGGGATGTTTCGGATATTTTTTATAATTATTTTATCATTGGAAATTACATGACAGTAGGAGGGGAATCCGGTGATGATCCGGAAAAGATCTCCATCTATAATGAGGATACCATTCAGTGTCTTAAGGTATACCAGAATTTAAATCAGTTCTTTTCCATTGATACAAAAGAAGTAACCTATGATACTGTGCTGACTGATTTTATAGATGGCAAGATCGTATTCAGTGTTGTCACAACAGATGCAGTAAAAAAACTTGAAGACGCCAAAACAGAGGGATTATTTTCCTATGATTATGGGATCACTGGAATCCCTTCCATAAACGATGAAAGGGATACAAGAAGTCTGTCGGTAACCTCCGCAGTGGCAGTAAATGGCTATTCAAAAAAACAAACGGAAGCTGAATTATTTGCATCTTATCTGACAGATGAGTATGCGGGTCAGTTATATGAGAAGAGCGGCAAACCTTCTGCTAATCTGGGCGTCATTTATAAAAATGAAAAGATGAATACTACAGTGAAAGAATATGGGCATTCTGTGTCAATGCCTAAGATGATCGCGACAAGTAATTTCTGGGTTCAGCTTGAGATCTGCTTTACAAATGCATGGCTTGGTGAGGACGTGAACCAGTTGTTAAAGCAGTTGTCAGAAAAGATCATGACACAGGTCAATGGAGAACCTTATACAGAAGAGGCAATTGTAATCGAAGAGACTGCAACAGAAGAAATTATTGATGAAGGCATGGATAACTGACCATGTCTTCTTTTTTTATCCATTCTGTGCTTTTCTTGAAGATACCCTTGTTTTTAGAGAAT
>JAQVCQ010000022.1:7925-30837 GCA_028689715.1 Lachnospiraceae bacterium | reverse complement strand
CAAAAAAATGCTGTTTTAGAAAAATATTTTAAAAAACAGATATGAAAATTTGTTTCAACAATAGAATTACTTATTGATATTCAGATAGATCTCTTCTTCAAGATGATATCCATCACTAATGATGATATCCATATTATCCTTGGTAACAGCGATTGGCTCTAGTCCAACATAAGGAACTTCACCACTTCCATCATCAAATGTGTCTGTAACCTGGAGGGAATCTCCCTTTGCAAGTTTCACCGCATATTCAGCTGCTTTCTGGGCAAGCTTTTCGACCGGTTTATAGACCGTCATGGTCTGTGTCCCTTCTACAATTCTCTGGCATGCATCCAGATCTGCGTCCTGTCCAACTACCTCAACTTTACCTGCAAGTCTTCTCTCTGAAAGTGCGTGGATCACCTGTGCAGCAATTCCATCATTTCCACACATGACCGCATCTATGCTCATATCCTTGTTCAGATATTCACTCACAAAATCAAATCCAGTTTCAGCGACCCATCCAGTTGCATGTTCAATCGCCCTAACATCAATCTCAGAGGTCTCAAGCTCCCTCATAAACCCTTTCTGAACAAGTTCCACATTGTTATCTTCTAGTGGTCCACACATCATTAAAATACTTCCATCATCAGGTATATTTGCTTTTATGGACTGCGCCATCAATGCACCGACTTTTTCATTATCAAATGTGATATAGAGGTCAACGTTTGCATTTTTCACAAGCCTGTCATATGCAATGACGCGAATTCCGGCCTTTTTTGCGCGTTTGATCGCATCTGTTACCGCATCCGAATCAATCGGTACCACTACGATCACATCAACATTTTTTTTGATAAAATAGTCGATCTGATTGACCTGCTCCTCAATATCTCCATTTGCGTTCTGGATATTGACTTCTGCGCCAAGCTCTTTTGTTGCTTTTGCGACAAAAGCATCCCGGTCTCTCTGCCATCTTTCTATAATAAAAGAATCAAATGTCATCCCGATCTGAATTCGCTCCTGTGTTTCTTTTTTGTCAGGAATAACCTGTGAAGTATCTGCTGCGCATCCCCCAATGCCCAGTAATAAAAATATGAATAGCGCTAATACGATCAGTTTTCTGCCATAATAAAACATTGCTATCTTCCCTCCCGAAATTCTGTTGGTGTTATTCCAACACACTTTTTGAAAATTCTGCTGAAATAATTCGGATCCCCATATCCTACTTCCATACAGATTTCTTTCATGCTCAGTCTTCCATCCGAAAGCAGTTCTTTTGCCCTGTCAATTCTCATATTCGTGACATATTCAATAAAATTATAACCTGAGACCTCTTTGAATAATTTACTAAAATAATAAGAGCTCATATCAACTTCCTGTGAGACCTCATCAAGAGATATATCTTTTTTGAAATTCTTTTCAATGTATTCCTTGGCACGTTCAATTACGCTATTGGAATATTCATGTTTTTTGTTAATTACATTTCTTGCTGCCTGTATGATGTTCTCCACGAACCATCTTCTCATCTCTTCTGGGTGCTTCATACACATAACTGTTTCAAGATAATCTGCACGATCAGTAAAATGGTATACCATTCCTCCGCTTTCGTACGCAATATGTTCAGCCATCAGAACGAACTCCAGAATCTTTAATTTAATATCATTCACACATTCTCCATAACTTCTTTCCATCCAGTTAAAGAAACGGTCAGCTTCTGAACCCGATTCTTCGGCCATGCCTTTTTTGACATAATCAAAAATACTTTCTTCTATTTCTATTGGATAGTTCTCTTCATATTCACAGAAAATAGGAAGATCCCTGCAATGTGCCACACTTCCATCTGTATTTCGAAGCGCATTGGCTGCATCCCTGTAAGATTCACTCAGTCTGCCAAGCGGCTGGATACTTCCTATGCCAACTCTGCAGGTAAAGCCAAACCTTTTTGTCAATTCTCTTAACATTTCTCTTGCCATTTCTATTACTTCGCTTCTGCTCTGATATCCCTCAAGCTCCTGGCTTGCAGGAACAAAACAGACGATCTTATTGGTCATAACAGGACCAACCGAACATTCAAAATGTCTTTTTATGATTTCTCTGATGTCTGCATAAAAGGATTGGGCTTTCACACCCGACCCTACAGGATTGGTCATGTCCCGTCCTTCAACAGAATCACCATATTCAAGTATGATCATATAGCCATGATCTTCATTGATTCCAAGAAGCTCTTTATATTTATCAGCGTCTTTATTGAAATTTTCCTGAAGTAATATGGATGACACCAGTCCGTTCTCAATGATCGGAACAACAAATTCCAGCTTTTCCTTGATTTTAAGATCATCGCTTCGCTTGGTTCTTTGTTCGTCGATCTTGCGCATAGCTTTTTGAATGACTTCAACGATCTTCTTATGGTTCACAGGCTTATGAAGATATTCCAAGACCTCAAGATTAATGGCTTCCTGTGCATAATCAAACTTATCATAAGCTGACATGATGATAAAAAGGGTGGTCGGACAATTCTTTTTGATTTCCCTGATGGCTTCTATCCCATTGATTCCGGGCATCTGTATATCCATAAACGCAATATCCGGTCTGAAATTTTCCGCAAGCTCTATTACACTTCTTCCGGTCTTTGCTGATTCAACTTCGCAGATTCCCTGAAAATTATTTTCAATGATCATTCTGAGAGAATCAATTACGATTCCTTCATCATCTGCTAACATAATTTTATACATGGTATTTCTCCCTATCCTGTACTTCATCCCTGATCGGAATGTATATAATCACTTCTGTCCCCTTATTTTCTCCCTCACTGTTTATTGTGATCAGATCGTCTTCATCAAAATAAAGTTTCAATCTGCTAATCACATTTCCAAGTCCAATTCCATTTGAATTCTTTTCACTGCTGTCTTCTTCTATATTTCCATTCAGGATCTGATCTATTCTTTCTCTTGTCATTCCGATTCCATTGTCTTTAATACTGATACATACATATTTCCCATTTCTATAAACCGATAATTCGATCAGACCTTCCCACGAAATATTGCGAATTCCATAATTCACACTGTTTTCTACAATAGGCTGTAGGATCATGCTTGGAATGCGAAGGGATAGCCACTCATCTTCTATCCTCTTCTGAAAACGGATCTCACCTACAAATCTTACATTCAGAATATAAACATAACTGTCCACAAGATTGATTTCTTCTTCTATCGTGGCATCCTGACTGATCTTTTTTAAATTATACCTAAAAAATTCTGCCATATTCTCTACAAAAAGGCAAGTTTTATCGGCACCTTCCATCATGGCCAGCTGTGCACCCGCATTCAGCGTATTGAACAGAAAATGCGGATTGATCTGTGCCTGAAGATATTTGAGCTGAGCATCTTTTAAATGCCCCTCCATGATCAGCTCTCTTTCCTTCATGGCATTTTCTTTTTCAATGTTCTCTTTGATTCGCTCAATATAAGCCTTAATGTTCTGTACCATTTTATTAAACGCTTTAGATAAGATACCTACCTCATCCAGTGATCCAGTCTCTACGATCATGACTTCTAGATTCCCATTGGAAACTTCATTTGCAGCTTTTGAAAGATTTTTTAGTGGATCTGTCATTCTCTTTGTCAGAAGGTAGATCAGTCCAGTATTGATCAGCGAGATGATGACCAGGACTGTCATACTGACTGTCTCAAGATAACGCAGTGTCAGAGCCAGTGTCTCATAGTTTTCGGAGTTATCGCGAAACTGATTATTATTCAGGCTATACGTCATCATATTGATGTGACTAAAAAGCTCAGTTGCTTCTTCATAACACTCTCTGTATTTTTCTATGTTTCGTCCACGTTTTGCCTGAACGGTCTCTCCTGTGATCGTCAGATATTTTTCCGTCATTCTTTTGATATTTTTTTCCATCAAAAGTGCTTCATTATCTGTGACTTCATCGTTCATATTCTCAAGGTAAGGTTGTAATTCCTGCTCACTTCTATAATATGCATCGATCGCATCAGAGCTTTTCGTATTCAGATATTCCGTCATGGAATCCTGCACATTATTCAGTGCCTCAGTTAACGCATTGAGCGTTACATTACTTTGATAGACGCGATCGATCTGACCAATCATAGAGTTCATCGTCACGAACATGATAATATTTACCGTGAAAAGGATGACCGCAGTAAGTAAAAAAGCCATGATCAGTTTGATCTGGATCGAAAGATCTCCAAATGCATGTCTGATCTTGTTTATTCTCTGTCTCATTGTGTTTCCTCATTTTTCTGAACTTTACCCAGGTAGTATCCTACATTCCTATGATTGATCACATTTGTGTTAACAGGAAGATAGCCACTGACATAACCGGTTTCTTCATACTCTGAAAGTGCATCAATACACTGGATTCCCATCTGGACCCCGTCAACAGAAATTGTCGAATAGATGATCTTTTTATCTACTGCATTAAGTATCGCTTCTGAATCATAATATCCAAGGATTTCCACAATTCCGACCTTATTATAATCGACTGCAGCCTGATATGCGCATCTGGTGTCGACAGCATTGAGGCACACCAGAACGTCTGGCAGATTTCCTTCATCCAGCATCAGTGTCCTGATCGTTTCTTCAGATAAGAACGGACTGTTCTCATCTACTGCGATCGCCTGGATCTCTACATTGGAACTATCCGCATATTGTTCCTGGATCGTATCCTTAAGCCCTAGAAACAGTGTGTTCTTACTTGTATCACCACTCCCCGAATCAAGGAGCACATATATCTTCTGTCTCTTATCCAGTTCAAGAAGATTGATCGCCTGCTTTCCATATTCTTCTCCAAGACTATAATTGCTGATTCCGACAAAGCACTGTCTGAGACTCGACATGCTGTCGCTTAGAACAGTAACGACCGGAATATCCTGATCGACTGCTTCATTGATCAGTTCAATTGTCTCACTGCTGTCATCACCTGCCACGATGATTCCATCCACACTGGAGTCGATTGCTATTCTTAACAGTTCCGGCACCGAATACTCGACTGGAAGATCTGTTCCAAAAGATTCTACATAGATTCCATTCTCCGCACCACGTATCTTACATCCTTCATAAATAGAATCCCAGATGGGGTCATCCGGATTATCAGCAATTAGAACATAATGCTTATCATAATAAGTTTCCGTTATATTTCCCTGAATACCTGCATCAACGATCTTACTTCTAAAATAAGCAACGCAGGCCACTGTTAAAAGTATCATGGCCAGGATTCCCATGATAATAATAAACTCTGTAATGTGTCTTCTGTGATGAGCTTTTAATCTCAAATGATCATGATTTTGTCGGTCATCATGATCATGTTTCTGTTCACCGGTCAGCGTTTCTTCCTGGTTATTTATTTTATGTTGTTCCATTTTTTTCATATCTGATACATTCTACTTTCTGATTAAAATTTCATACCAGTGCCACAGACACTTTCCCTGTTAAAAAACGTGATATTCTTATTATAGTCACTGAATCCAAAAGAAACAATAAGAAAATGGCAGGCCCGGATCCGGGCCCGCCATTTATTTATTGTTTTATTGTTCTGTAATCAACCTGTTTATTCATTTCGTATTGCTGCCAGCGGACTCAGCCTCATCGCACGAAGTGATGGGAAAAATCCCGCTACCATTCCTACCAGTACTGCAAATATGACCGCTGAAAAAGCCAGCCATGGTGGTATATAGGACAGATTCGTCATCTCCATTCCCATATTATTTACGATCATATTAATAATGAAAGAAATAATATAACTGAGTACAATTCCTACACATCCTCCTATAAACCCGATATATCCGGCTTCCAGCAGGAACATGATCTGAATATTTCTTAGATCACAGCCAAGTACTTTCATGACACCGATTTCTTTTGTACGTTCATAAATCGACATCATCATGGTATTGGTAATTCCAATTGCAGCGACAAAGAGTGAGACTGCACCTATGCCGCCAAGAACTGCCTGAATGTAACCAAATTGTTCTTTTGTAGATTCTACCCATTCAGAATTACTGCTTGCCTGGTACCCCATTTCATTAATTGCTGCCTGTACCTGATTGAGTTCATTGATATCATCCACATTAACATAAATACTGTTATAAAAAATTTCTTTATAAGGTTTTCCGGATGATGTTGTGGGCTGTCCCGGGATTGCTTTGTTCTTGAACACTTTTTTTAGCTGTATTTTCAACGCATCAATATCACAGAACACACTCCAGGAATTATTATTATAGTCTTCCAGACCACCTGCTACCATACCACAGGCTTCGACAAGATATTTTTTTGGAGGTGCCACCGGTGTTGTGTTCTCTCCGGGATTCTGTGACTGATAATAAGCATCCATGTCGAATATTACAAATACCGGATCTTCCATAAGGTTCACGTCCGGAAGTTTGCCGCTCATCCAGTAGCTGTCATTTGTTTTCACATTTCTAAAGTCTGTGATTACCTGATTTCCATATACCAGTTCCAGTTTTCCAAGACCTGATTCCGGAAGTCTTCCTTCACTCAATTCAATATTCATTTTATTTAGCGCTTCAACGCTCATTCCTTTTAAATTCAGGTTGCTCTCATAGCTTCCGTATTTTGCAAGAACACCAAGTTCCAGAATAGGGGAAACGATCTCCACATGTTCAAGAGCTGCAATTGCCTCGACTGCCTTATCATCCAACCTCTTATTCTCATTTTTAATGCTCCCGCTACCACCGGCCACAGCGGTCGCCTCCATCGTTTGAAATCCGCCACCCGATCCGCTGGATTCATACACATTAATGGTAGTCAGTCCGCCATATTTTTCTATCTGCTCCATGGAGCTTTTATTCAGCCCAAGACCAAGTGATACCATGACAACGATCGAAGCTGTTCCTACAACCACCCCAAGTACTGTCAGGATCGTTCTGACCTTCCGTTTCCAGAGGCTTCCGGCGCTCATACGCAACAGATCAAGAATCTTCATCTGCCTTCTCCTTTATCTGAACTAGAGTTAAGGTTCATCAATACCCTCAATCTCTTTCTGAAGTTCCAGTTCTGCTTTCTTTTTCTTTTTCTTTTTGATTACGATAATTATCACTGCGATCACTGCGATCACTGCCACTGCCACGACTGCAATCATGATTTTTGAATTACTATTTTCTTCAACAGGAATTTCTTCTTCAAATCCACCATCTATTCCAGGATCCATCATTTCAGATACATAGAGACTGATCTCTTTTTCTGAAGTCGTGATGTTGCCAGCAGCATCTTCATAGCTGATTTCAACTTTTATCATACCCTCATCCATCGTTGGTGCGATACCATTTACCATGGCATCCACATTACCTGTCGCACCCGGTTCAACTTTTCCAACAAACGTCTCTCCGCCGGATATGCTTTCCCCAATAAATTTGACCTGAGTGTTATAAAGAGTTGTTTTTCCAGTATTGTAAATACTGAACATAATATTAGCCTGTTCTCCAACCATGATACCCGCCGGCATGATCTCAGGGGTACTGGTCTCAAATTTAGATTCCTGTAATATAGGAATGGAGACACTTGTCGTAGATTCATAAGGATTATATTTCTCATCCTCATACTTCATTTTAATATTCAGTGCATATGGTTTTTGTGCCAGATCCGCTTTTGCAGTCATTTCTATTGTAAGTGCATCAGTGCCCCCTTGAGGAATCTGATTGATATAGACTGTGTTAGAACCGGATGTTGGAAGAAATGCTGCATAAGTAGCGGTTTCATCTTTTCCTTCCACCGCCGCTTCCAGATCAAACTCAACATTTGAAACAGCAGTTCTCTGGGAGGTGTTTTTTACATGCACTGTCAGAGTAAAGGTGTCCCCTGCAAAAACTTCTGCCGGTGTCGTTTCAAATCCTGTAATAATAATTCTTGGTGTAGACATCTTTGAAGTATCATCCGCTGTCTGGTCGATACTTCCACTTCCTGGTGCTCCAATCGTTTTTACATAGGTTGTCAATGTAGTGGTCTCAATTGTTCCATTGACCGAATAAGTCAAATTATATGTCAGCTTATAATAACCTGAAAGCACATCTTCCCTTGCCTTGAACTGATATGTCACCTCACGTCTGTTCGTGATTGCATCTGCCTTTGTCTTATTTCCCGGGAGATCTGCAACAAGCTCTGTATAACCGGATTTCTGTATTTCAAATGGCCACTCGGAAACAGTAGCTGAAGTGACCGGATTGATTGTAATATTGGTAATGTTCTCCGTTCCAAGATTAATAATAGGAAGAATCACATTCACTGTCTCACCAAATTTTACTTCCGGTGTCGGACAGTTATCCCCTACAGTGATAAATTCCTTGGTCGTTGCAGGTTTATCTGAATTCTGCGATGTGATCACTGCGTCCATCTGACCCTTTATTGTTGAAATATAGGAAGCGATCTCAGATTCAGACATCGTATTATTCGCAATATATGTGTTTGCACTGCTGTATAGCTTTTCGATCTTAATCTTTGCTTCATCTGTCACATCATTGACAATATAAAGATTATTCTTATAATTAGCCAGCTCTGCATAATACTGTGATTTGACATCACTGGAAGCAGCATCGGTCGAATTCTCGCTGACTGCGTATGCACTCATACTGACCATACCAAGTTGAAGGCACATTACTCCAAGTAAAAGTAGTTTTGTTATTTTTCTCATTTGACTCCCATCCTCGTTTGAATATTTTTATTAATGAACCGGTCAAATTTCTTCAAAAGAAAGATCCGGTTGCCTGTTATCAATGATTTTGATAATCTTCCCATCACTGATCTGGAAAATTCTGTCCGCAAAAGATGCCAGCTTTTCATCATGTGTAACCATGACGAGTGTCTGATTTTTCTCCCGGACGACCTTTTTCATTAACTCCATGACCTCTTTTGATGTATTAGAATCAAGATTACCAGTCGGCTCATCCGCAAAGATGATCTCCGGTGCGACCACAAGTGCTCTGGCGACACCTACTCTCTGCTGTTGTCCTCCTGACATTTGTGTCGGTTTATGTTTTTTGTGTTTGGAAAGACCAACAAGATTCAGGACCTCTTCTGCACGCCTTGTTCGTTCTTTTTTGTCAATTCCCTGAAAATTAAGCGGAAGAGACACATTCTCTACTGCATCCATTGTGGACATCAGATTAAATGACTGGAAGATAAAACCAATGTGCTCACGTCGAAATCTGACCAACTGGTTTTCAGATTTGCTTTCCATATGTTCTCCGGCAATTACGATCTCGCCCTTTGTAGGCTTTTCAAGCCCTGCAAGCATATTTAGGAGTGTGGATTTCCCAGAGCCGGAGGTTCCGACGATCGCACAGAATTCACCTTTATAAATCGTTAAGTCCACACCATTCAAAGCTTTGACTTTTGTGTCCCCGACCCGGTAGATCTTATAAAGATCCCGGATATTGATTACTGTTTGTTTCGTATCTGACAATTTATCCTCTCCCCGTATCCAGTTTGTATGTAACAAGAATAAAGCATATGCGACTTTTGCAGTCAGCATATGCTTTATTATATCATATCTCTATTCTATTACCACCGGGTATTTCTTAATGTTTTTCTTAATGCTTTCTTAATCTTCCAGACCAAATGCATCATGTGCAGCATTCATTGCCTTGACTGCGTCTGCTTCATCGATCAGAACCGTTACACGGATTTCTGAAGTAGAGATCATCTTGATATTGATGTTCGCATTAAAAAGGCATTCGAACATTTTCGCTGCAACTCCAGGATTTGACATCATTCCGGCTCCAACAATAGAAACTTTTGCAACCTTTTTTTCAATTTCAACATGCTCAGGATTCAATCTGCTCTTGCTGTCTTCAATTACTTTCAATGCTTCATCTGCATTATCTTCAGTTACTGTAAAAGAGATATCTTTCGTGTTATTACGTCCTACAGACTGTAGAATCATGTCAACATTGATATTTGCTTTTGCAAGTACATCAAATAATCTGAATGCGATTCCTGGTTTGTCATCTAATCCTACGACTGAAATTCTTGCTACATTTCTATCAGCTGCTACACCGCTTATTAACATTCTTTCCACTTTTACATCCTCCTTAACAATCGTTCCTTCTTCGTTTGATAAACTGGAGCGCACAATAAGCGGCACACCATATTTTTTCGCCATCTCTACTGATCTGTTATGAAGCACCCCTGCTCCAAGTGTTGCAAGGTCAAGCATTTCATCATAGGTGATTTCATCCAGTTTCCTTGCTTTTGGTACATATCGTGGATCTGCAGTATAAACTCCATCTACATCAGTAAAAATTTCACATGCATCTGCATTTAGTGCTGCTGCCAGCGCCACTGCTGTAGTATCTGAACCACCACGACCAAGTGTAGTATAGTCATCATATTTGTTGACGCCCTGAAATCCGGTAATGATCACGATCTTTCTCTGATCAAGTTCATGAGAAATTCTCTCCGAATCAATTCTTTTCAGTCTTGCATTTCCATAGGTAGATGTTGTATGCATCGCTACCTGATATGCATTAAGTGAAATTGCCGGAATGCCAAGTACATCAAAAGCCATCGCCATAAGTGCAACTGAAGTCTGCTCACCCGTTGTTAAGAGCATGTCCATTTCTCTTTTGGATGGGTTCGGATTGATATCCTTTGCAAGTGCGATCAGTTCATCGGTCATTTTTCCCATTGCAGACAATACAACGATCAGGTTATTTCCCTTTTTGTATTCTTCCGCACATCTTCTGGCAACATTAAAAATTCTCTCTTTGTTTGCAACAGATGTGCCGCCAAATTTTTTTACTACTAACATGTTCTCCTCCTTGTAATTAAACCGATTATTTTGAAAAAAGATAATCAATCATTTCATATCCTTTATCATGTCTGTTTTCACTTTTTTCTGCTTCTGCTTCATTATATTTCCAGGAATGATTTCCTATTGAAGTTGAATCATATAGAAGATAGGGTACTGGATCTGAAGTATGCGTTCTGACACAGATCGGTGTTGGATGATCCGGCATAATAAGAAGTCTGTAGTCCGTACCACTTTCATCTAATTTCTTTACCAGTCTTCCAATCACTCTCTCATCAAGGTATTCTATCGCCTGTATTTTCCGTTCCAGACTTCCCTGATGTCCCATTTCATCCGGTGCTTCAATATGGATATATGCAAAATCAAATCCATCCTGGATAAGGGCCTGAACTGCCGCGTCTGTTTTCCCTTCATAATTTGTATGAAGACCGCCGTTCGCACCTTCAATATGTGCAACTTCCATTCCGGCTCCAACAGCAATTCCTTTTAAAAGATCTACTGCTGAAATCATAATTCCCTTTTTTCCGGTTTTTTCCTGAAAAGAAGACAGCATTGGTTTTGTTCCTGCTCCCCAGAACCAACAACAATTGGCTGGATTCAAACCCTCTTCTCTGCGTTTTACATTTACAGGATGATCTTTCAATATCTCATAGCTCTTTTTCATCATTTCACGTAGCATCATGTCTTCTGGAAGATAAGCACCGATCACTCGTTCTAGAATATCATGCGGTGGTGTCAGATCGACCACATCTCCCTTATCCCAGATCAGACAGTGTCTGTAGCTTGTCCCAAGGTAAAATCTGTAAGTCTGTGTCTCTAACTCTGCCCTGACTGCATCCAGAAGAATTGCACAGTCCTGTGTACTGATTTCAGATGAACTATGGTCAATGATTGTCTTTTCTTCAAATGGAAGATCATCGTCTGATATGGTCACAAGATTACAGCGGATCGCTATATCTGTATCTTTCATTGGAATTCCAATACTTAATGCTTCAAGCGGTGATCTACCGGAGTAATACTTAACAGGATCATATCCCAGGACTGAAAGGTTGGCGGTATCCGATCCGGGATTCATTCCCTTTGGAATCGTATTCACACATCCTATCTCAGATAATGCACTCAATCTGTCCATGACAGGCGTTTTGGCTGCAGCAAGCGGGGTCAGCCCGTTAAGCTGCTCTATCGGCTGATCTGCCATTCCATCGCCCAATACAACTACATATTTCATGTTAGCTCCTATTCTTCTATGCGAATCATACCTTTAATACAATCCACTGTTTCTGCTTTCATTTTATAATCTGCTTCACTCATATTCTTTGTAATGAAAGCAAACCCATCCGTTTCGGATTCTATTACCTTTTCTGCTGAGAACAGTTCTTTCAACTGCTCCAGATCTGACTTACTGTCTGCATCAAAACGAACAAAAAATCTTCGGCTGACTTCTTCGATTCCATTCATTTTCTTTTCTTTTTCAAGCCAGTTACATGAAATTGTGACTCCCTTATGTCTTGCACAATCCACTACATCACTGACCACTGCGCTCGCTGTAGGAAGTTTTCCCGCGCCTGCTCCATAATACATCGTGTTACCAAGCATATTTCCACGAACAAGTATTCCATTAAAAACACCATCTACTGCAAACAGCGGATTTGCCTTGCTTACCAGAAATGGTGCGACCATGGCATAAGGTCTTCCATCATTTGCTTTGCTCATGGCAAGAAGCTTGATCACATATCCTGCCTGTTTTGCAAGTTCAAAGTCTACAGGTGAGATTTTAGTGATTCCTTCCGTATAGACATCAGCATACTTTACAGTCTCTCCATACATTAAAGAAGATAAAATTGCTATTTTTCTGCCTGCATCATGCCCTTCCACATCGGCTTCAGGATTTTTCTCAGCATATCCCATATCCTGAGCTTCCTTTAATACAGAATTAAAATCTGCACCTTCATCTCTCATTTTTGTTAAAATAAAGTTCGTTGTACCATTTAAGATTCCGGTAATTCCTTCGATTTTTTCAGGTGTCAGAGAAGAATTCAAAGGTCTGATAATAGGAATACCACCACCAACACTTGCTTCAAACATATAGTTGCAATGATTTTCTCTTGCAATTCTAATCAGTTCCGGTCCATGTGCTGCCACCAATTCTTTATTGGAAGTACAAACGCTCTTTCCTTTTAACAGCGCTTTTTTGCTGAATGTATATGCAGGTTCTACACCACCCATCGTCTCACAAATAATCATGACCTCTTCATCATCAAGAATTGTCTGATAATCGTGTACCACCAGATTTTCATTCGGGTCACCTGGAAATTCCCTTAGGTCCAGAATATATTTTACTTCGATCTCATCCTGAAGTTTTCTGCTGATCTCTTCCTTATTCTTCTGTAGTACTTCGACCACACCTGATCCAACTGTTCCGTAACCTAACACTGCTGCTTTCATAATGTATTCTCCTCTATTTTTCATTCTGTTCCTGTGTTATTCCTTTGAAAGAATCTTCACGTAGTGAACGCCTCTTTGTCTTTCCATATTTTCGACCATCTGCGAAACATCTCTGGTTGACTGGAGGACCTGTATACTGATGCTGAGTGATGCAGTTCCATTGATTGGAATACTCTGATGAATGGTAAGTATATTGGCTCCATAATCAGCAACTATTTTAAGCAGGTCTGATAATAGCCCCGGTTCATCATCCATCTCAAAAATAAAAGTAATTGTTCTGCCCTGTGTATTATCATGAAATGGAAAAATATCATCTTTATATTTATAAAAAGAACTCCTGCTGATCCCGACCTGATCGACTGCTTCCTGAATTGTCATGACCTTTCCCGACTCAAGCAGCCTTTTTGCTTTTACTACGCTCAGGAGGACTTCAGGTACAGCTTTTTTCTTGACCACATAATATTCTGTTGACTCCATTCCCTACCCCTGTTACTTTCTGAATACTCGCATAAACATGCATAATTTATCAAATAATGTATGTTTATACATAATGTTTTCCCGTGGCATACAGTTGTTTGCCGTTGGGAGATATTGTAGCATAGCAATTTTCAGTTGACAACCCCTTTTACAAAAAAAGTCATGCTTTTTATAGCACGACTTTTTTGCAGTATGAATATTTTTTAAAATGATCAGTCAAGAGGATATTTATCTGTCAGTTTTTTAACGATTATCATTGCTTCTTCCACTTTTTCTTCTCCGCCTTTGATCAGTATGGAGATTGCTTCTGCAATCTGATCCATATCTTCAGGTTTCATGCCTCTTGAAGTAACAGCAGGTGTTCCAAGTCTGATTCCGCTGGTCACAAACGGAGACTTTGGATCATTTGGTATTGTATTTTTATTTGCTGTGATATGTGCTTTATCCAGTAATTTTTCAATCTCTTTTCCAGTCAGATCAAATGGTGTCAGATCCATTAGCATCAGATGGTTATCTGTTCCACCGGATACGATCTTGATACCACGCTCCATCAGTCCCTTTGAAAGTGCCTGTGCGTTTTCAATGACTGTTTTCTGATATTGCTTGAATTCATCTGAAAGTGCTTCTTTAAAGCATACAGCTTTTGCAGCAATCACATGCATCAGTGGTCCCCCCTGGATTCCAGGGAAGATTGCCTTGTTAAAATTATATTTGTCTGCAGCTTCCTGATTGCAAAGGATCATACCTCCTCTTGGTCCTCTGAGTGTCTTATGTGTTGTTGTTGTTACAACATCAGCATAAGGCATAGGATCCGGATGAAGACCGGCAGCTACCAGTCCTGCAATATGTGCCATATCTACCATTAATACAGCACCAACTTCATCAGCTACTTCACGGAATTTTTTAAAGTCAATTGTTCTTGCATAAGCGCTTGCTCCGGCAATGATCATTTTTGGTTTTGACTCGACTGCGATTCTTCTTAATTCCTCATAGTCAATAAAGCCTTCATCATTGACACCGTAAGGAACGACTTTGAACCATTTACCGGACATGTTAACAGGACTACCATGTGTTAGATGTCCTCCATGATTTAAATTCATCCCCATGATCGTATCCCCTGGTTCGAGTACTGCAAACTGCACTGCCATATTTGCCTGTGCACCTGAATGTGGCTGAACATTTACATAGTCACAGTGAAAAAGCTCTTTTGCCCTTTCGATCGCGAGATTTTCAACTTCATCCACGCATTCACATCCGCCGTAGTATCTCTTTCCCGGATATCCTTCTGCATATTTATTGGTAAGTGGGCTTCCCATAGCTGCCATCACGGCTTTACTGACCCAGTTTTCGGAAGCAATCAGCTCAATATGGTCGTTCTGGCGCTTTTGTTCAGCCATGATCACGTCTGCTACTTCAGGATCTACTTTTTTTACTTCATCAAATGAATACATATCACTACCTCCTGCAAGATTTTTTACATTATAACACAGTTCATTTTGAATGCAAACACTTTCCTGCGTCAATGCGCAAAAGAAACCAAACCAGCTTTACTATTATTCCTTTTATTGTTAAAATACTGAAATAGGTGTTAAATCCAAAAGACCGAGGTGTTCTATGTATCATATGATCGTGAATCCGGCTTCCCGTTCAGGCAGAGGCGAAAAAATCTGGCACACATTACTGCCTGTATTAAAAAAGAACCAGACAGCGTATAAAGTATATCTTACAAAAGGTACGGGGGATGCCGGCCGGATCGCAAAAGAACTGACAAGCGACCCCTCTGCTCCGGCAAAGATCATTATTCTTGGTGGTGATGGTACAATAAACGAGGTGCTTCAGGGAATACAGCATTTTGAACTGACGGATATTGCTTACATTCCAACAGGATCCAGTAATGACCTTGCACGCGACATGTGTCTTCAGACAGATCCGATCCAGGCTCTGGAACAGATTCTGAAATCTGATTCCATTGTGATGACTGACATTGGTTGTCTGACCTGTAATAATGGATATTACTCTCTTTCAGGAGATTATGTCCCCGGAGTACATACACGATACTTTCATGTAAGCACCGGGATCGGTTTTGATGCCGCAGTCTGTGAATATGCACTCACATCAAAAATAAAAGATACTCTAAATCATCTGAGCCTTGGCAAACTCACATATCTTGGTATTGCCCTGCGTCTGCTGTTAAAAGGTGAAACAGCCTCCTGCCAGATTACTTTTGATGGTACTGACACGATGCAGCTTGATCACCTGTTATTTGCAGCTGTCATGAACCATAGATATGAAGGTGGTGGGTTTATGTTTGCTCCAGATGCTGATTATGCAGACGGACTGTTAAATCTTTGTGCAGCACACAAACTGACTTTTTTGCGTGCGCTCAGAATCCTTCCTACTGCGTTTAGCGGAAATCACCTTCATTTTCCTGAGATTCGTTCCGGAAAATCCTCATATATCCAGATCAAAACAGACAGACCCTTATGTATCCACACAGATGGTGAAGTTCCATTTCATGCTGATGATATCACGATCACGATTTCTCCCTGTAAATTGAGGCTCATTCCGACGAATCTTTAAATAAAATTAATGAATTTTGAATATTCTTTTTTGAATACTTATTGTATAATACTTTTGGTATCAGGAATCAGAGATTCACACTTGAGGAGTTCGATCATGAAGAAGTTTATCAGGAAATATTTTCCGTTCCTTCTATTATTTGGTTATGGGATCTTTTATCTTGCATGGTTTTGCATTTTAGAAGAAAAAGTTGTAAAAAACTACAAATTAATACATATGAAGATTGATGATTATATCCCGTTCTGCGAAATATTCGTTATTCCTTATTTATTATGGTTCGCATATCTTGCAGTTGTTGTGATCTTTCTTTTAAAATATGACATAAAAGAATATTATAAATGCTGTTTCTTTATATTTACAGGAATGACGATCTTTCTGATCATTTCAACCATTTTCCCAAACGGCCATCATTTAAGGCTCTCTGTCTTTCCAAGGGATAACATTTTTACTGATCTGATCGGAATGCTGTATAAAGTAGACACTTCAACCAATATCGTTCCAAGTATTCACGTTTATAATTCAATCGGTGCACACATAGCCATTTCAAGATCCTCCAAAACTGCATCGAACCGTCGTTTGCAGACTGCATCTTTTATTTTAAGTTTCTCCATTATTCTTTCTACCGTCATGATCAAACAGCATTCTATGTTTGATGTTATTATGGCTTTTTTAATGGCAATGGTCATGTACTCGATTGTATATCTACCTGCATACTCAACGCAGGAGCGTGGCACCTTTGAACATAATATCGATATTTAAAAGATTCTTATATAAAACAGGCCTCACATCAAGATTGATATGAGACCTGTTATTTTTTTGCAATTAATTAAATTTAAAAAACCTTCGACAGATTCTATACGCTTCTACCGATATTTTTCGTCCACCTTTTCCCGGAAGATTCATCGAACTGCCAAGTAGCCCATATCGGAGCTGTGCAAACAAAAATTTGTCCTTTTGTTTTATATAATTCCAGAGTTCCTGTTTCTTCTCAAGGTTCTCCTGTGTTCCGGAACAGATCAGCATAACAGAAGAAATCGTTGTGATGATATCCAGATAATCTCTCATATATCCTTTGATCTTACTGTGGATCTGCATCTCATTCTTTTTTGCGATATAATAGTCGACCATGATCTTATTGACCCTGATCTGTTGATCGATTCTTCCGATCATGACCTTTTCATTGACCGACTGGTCTTCTCTCCCTATAAAGTAACGGTAAAAGTTGACATCCATGTAGTACATTTTTTTTACATACGGTAATGGCTCAAAAACAAAAATGTTATCCACATAAAAGGTGTGCTCTGGAAGCTTTAATCCACAATCGCGAAGTAGTTTCGTCCTGTAGATGACAGAATGCATAAGAATATACTGCCCTTTTCTAAAATGTCTGATATCCTTCCATTCAAAAAGACGGTCTTTTGGCAGTGTATGTCTGTAAGACATAACCTTATTTTTCTTTTCTCCAACTTTTTCATAGACAAAATTACTGATCAGCATATCCAAAACGCTGTCACCACCGGCCAGCTCACGCAACTTGTCCAGAATCTTAATATATTCACTTTCTTTTACCCAGTCATCACTGTCAACAACTTTAAAATACATACCATTTGCATGTTCAAGACCTGTATTGACTGCTGAGCCATGTCCTCCGTTTTCCTTTGATATCACACGAACGATACCTGGATATTTACGCTGGTACGATTCACCAATCTCTTTTGTGTGATCTTTAGACCCATCATCGACAACAATGATCTCTACATCATCTCCTCCCGGTAATAGGGAATCAATACATTTTCCCATATATGCCTCAGAATTATAGCAGGGTATTGTTATTGTAAGTAATTTCATGTCTTCTCCTGTTCTGGAACCGGAAATAATTCATTTCCTAATTTCATCTTTAAATATTTTGTATATGCCTTAAAAGCAGAGGGAATTGGATATTTTCTCTCTGTTTCATTTTTTTCAAGCAACAAATACGATCCTAATCTTTCTTTTTCGCCCGAAAACGCAGGATCTTCTATTCGCACCAGATACGCTTCCATTTGCCATTCAAGATGCGTAAAAATATGCTTACTGTTTTCCAATGGTCTGATCTGTACTGGTAAAAAGCCAATCTGTCTGGTAAAGTCAAGTACGTCTTCTTCTGATGCCGGACCCTCAAGCATTGGAAACTCATACATGCCAGCGAGCAGTCCTGAATCCGGTCGTTTTCGAAGTACGATACCGTTTTCATTCTGTATAATAAGCAGTGTCTTTTTTTCAATCTTGCGAGGTTTTTTCTTTTCTTTAAAAGGAATGATATCCCAGTTTGCATGCTCGCATACCCTGCACAATTTCTGAAGCGGACAGCGCTCACATTTTGGTGCGCCGTTCGGCACACACACTGTTGCCCCAAGTTCCATTAATGCCTGGTTAAAATCTCTGGGTCTGTCATGTGGCATCATCTTTGTTACAAATACTTCTATTTTTCTGTGAATTTTTTTATCAAGGATATTTCCATCCTCTTCCAGTATCCTGGTAATGACACGCATGACATTGCCATCAACTGCAGGGACAGGCTTTTGGTATGCGATCGAAGCAACTGCTCCAGCAGTGTAAGAACCAATTCCCGGCAGTTTTAATAATGTATCCTGATCAGACGGGATTTCCTCGCAATGGTCACGCACTATGATCTGCGCAGATTTCTGCAGATTTCTGGCACGATTATAATAGCCAAGTCCTTCCCACATTTTCAGTAAGTATTCTTCCTCCGCTTCAGCAAGCATTCTCACTGTTGGAAATGTTCTGATGAACCGTTCGAAATAGGGTTTGACTGCCTCTACTCTTGTCTGCTGTAGCATAATCTCAGAAATCCATACCCTGTAAGGTGATGCATCCTCGCGCCACGGCAGAATCCTGGCATTCTGATCGAACCAGGCAAGCAATAGCTCTGCAATAGTTTCTGTCTGGTTCTGCATCATAAATCATCCTCTTTCTGGCTCAGGTATGGAACTCGTGCAGACGGTACCACTTCTGAAGCAGCTTTGGTATGAACAGCCTGATCATCAAAAAAGATATGTGCACCAAATGCTTTTAACACATCCCTTTTTGAGATTCCTCCAAGAAAAAAAGCTTCATCGACTCTGACATCCCATGCCCTGAGTGTTCTGATCACCCTTTCATGTGCCGGTGCGCTTCTTGATGTAACAAGTGCCGTACGTATGGGTGCATTTTCTCCCGGAAATTCTTTTTGAAGATTTGATAGTGTTTTCAGAAATTTAGCAAATGGTCCTGCTTCCATAATATTAGAAGCCTGACTCCTTTCATTTTCTTCAAATGCTTCCAATCCTTTTTCCTGATAGATCTTCTCTGAAGCATCCGAAAAAAGTACTGCATCACCATCAAAAGCAATTCTGATCTGGCTGATGCCTTCTTTCTGATCGTACTCTGTAAGCCCATCATTGCAAATGATACCTGCCGCTATATTAGAATCGATTGCTCTTTGTACATCATCTTCGTAAGCTGAAAGAAACAGATCCGTATTAAATGCATTCAGATATGGAGCAAGTGGTGCCCCACTTGCAAGAACAGCACGGGTAATCTCCAGACCATAGTATGCAACGGAGTTAAATACTCTGAGTGAAGTATCCGCACTGTTTCTTGACATGATAATTACCTCTACTCTGCCTTCATGGTTGGTGACGTGGTTCAGATCTAAAAGAGCCTTGATCAGATTAAATCCCGGTCCTGGCTTTAAAATTTTATTTTCATGTTCGATCTGATATTTGGAGTATGCTTCAACACCCTGTTTTTCAAAAATTTCATTTTCTTTTGAAAGATCGAAAAGGGCTCTTGAAGATACGCCTACTACCAGCTTGTTCAACAGACTGTATGCCATGAAATATGACCTCCTGACTTTACTGCTCTGATATGATGCTCAACAAATCATCTCAGTCGGCTGCCTTCATATTTACGAAATGTCAGCACACAGTTCTTAAGTTCATCAAATCTGCTCTCTGTATCTTTTTCGCTTAATTCAATATCCATTGCGATCGACATGGTGTTCAGCATGGTATCATCAATTCTGTGGTGCAGTGCAGCAAGGATATTTAACTTTTCTTCATATGTATCCGACTCTAAGAATTCAAGGACCAGTGGATCCAGTACTACATCATCATAATCTTCTTCGGATGACAGCTCTAAGTCTTCTTTTATATTCGCATCTGAAACTGCATCTGATACCGGATCCTGGATCTTATCTGCACGGTCAGGCATCTGCACAAGTTCAAAACGAAATTCCTGCTTGCATTCAGGATACTTTTCATGATCAACAGGTCCCATAAATACATCCAGGTTCCTTGACCAGATTCCAAATGGACTGTAAAGTGCCTGGTAAATAACATTTAGATGCCCTGTCTCAACATCCTGTGCTACTGCTATGATCTGATATAAATTCCCTTTAAAGTGTCGATAGATCTGAAATGGTAATGGATGACTTCTCATAACGAACCTCCTCCTTCCAGTTTTACCCAGCAGAAATAGCAATGATAGTCTCTGTTCCCATCTGTTGGTACCAAATTTTCTGCATTGCAGTATGGGCAGTAGACAAGCTTCATCCCTTTTGGCGGCTGATCTCCTGGATACATTCCGCGTGCAATTTTAGCAGGTTTTCCATCCGGTCGTTTTAAGTAATCTCTTTTGGGCTGTTTTTGAAACATCGTTTCCGATGGCTGGTTTGATTTATTCGTTTCAGTCCTGTTATCGCTTTCGTTCTTGTTCATATGATAAACAGGTCTGGCTTCTTTCATTTCCATAAAATTTCCGGGTTTCTGAGACATCTGTTTTGTTGCAGCACTTTTTTTGCGCATCGAATCAGCCTTTTCTGTGCTATTCTTTGCTGCCTTGACAATTGCACTTATGATCCAAATTAAAATAATAATTGGAAAAATATTATTCATATAATTTTCCTTCCTTATAATGCTTTCTGCACAATGCAGTGTAGCTGTCATTACCGCCAAGAACAACCTGTTCTCCGGTCCGAATGACTGTTCCATCCTCTGAAAATCTAACATTACATGTAGCTCCCTGACCACACCAGCAGACAGTTTTGATTTCTTCGATCACATCAGCCCATGCAAGTAGCCACATGGAGCCTTCAAACAATTCCCGTCTAAAATCTGTGCGCAGCCCATAGCATATAACCGGAATGGACAGATCATCTACTACATGTATAAAAAATGATACTTCTTCTTTTGTACAAAATTGTGCTTCGTCTATTATAACACAATCATAGCGACTGATATCAGCATCAGACATTTTTACAAAGTCTTCAACAAATTCGCACTCTTTTTCAAGACCCATCCTGCTTTTGATCACACAGACACCATCTCGTGAATCCAGTCTTGGCTTCAGAAGAAGTGCCTTTTTTCCTCTTTCAAAATAATTATACTCTACCATAAGTGCATTGGCTGTTTTAGAGCTTCCCATCGCGCCATGCCTAAAATAAAGTTTCGCCATTTTTCCCTCTAAAAGAGGCTGTGTTATCAACACAGCCTCTTTATTTCCTTTTCATTTAATTACGTCAGAAGCGTATTATAATAGTTTTGTAACGAGTGATTCTTCTTCCATCTGCTTTTTCAGCATCGCATTCTTATACTGTTCTAATAAGTCATTCTTTTTCATATCAGAAACAGCTTCAGGTATATCAAGATCTTCAAGCGTGCTTTGCGCAGAGGTCTGCTGAAGTGACGCATTCTTATTATACTGATAAGCATACTCAAGTGCATTGGTAGATGCCCCAATTCTGCTTCTTGATTCACTTACCATGTTCAACGCGTTATCAATTGTTCCAATATCAAAATTGCCGGTCACATTATATCCATCTATTCCAAGTGCTTCAAGTGTGGAGTTTGCAAGACTGATCTTCATTCCACTTCCGTCAGGATTAGAAGCAATGTCCATATCGGCTTTGCTTCCATCTAAAAGCTTCATTGTATTGTACTCTGTTCCTTTTGCTGTTGTCTGAATCCCCTGGAGCATACTGTCAACTTCTTTTTGGATCGCTCCAAGATCCGATGCACTATTGGTACCATTCATAGCTTTTACACTTAATTCACGGATCCTTTGAAGATAATCCTGTATTCCACCAAGCGCTCCATCTGCTATGTTCAGAACATTCTGCCCATCTTTGGTATTATCAGCGCCTACTTCGAGACCCTGACTCTGTGTTTCTAATTTTGTTGCAATTGCAAGTTCACTTGCACCGTCTGCTGCTGAATTGATTTTTTTACCGCTGGCGATTGCAGCGTAATCTGTACTTGACTGAACTCCGGATATTGTACTCATAAACATACCTCCTTGTACCGAAAAACACATCCGTGTCTTCTAAAAACTGATCATCAGGCTTCTTCATCCATGAACATACCTGTCATAGTGTGAATCCTCTTTAACATGTTCTGGACTTCCTCTGGCGGAATCTCTTTAATTACTTCATCCGTACCATTTTCGGAAATCGTGATAACGATTCTGTCGATGTCCTTATTGTATTCGAACCGGGTGTTCTTTCCCGAAATATTACTCCGGGGCATATTCTTTGCTGTCTGTTCATCCTCTGTTTTCTGCTGTACTTCTGCATCAGGATTCAATGGTTCTTTTTCCCCTGGAGCCTTA
>JAQVCQ010000022.1:0-7825 GCA_028689715.1 Lachnospiraceae bacterium | reverse complement strand
GGCTTTGGAATAAGGTTCTTCCATAGCTGTCACATGGTTTAAATTTGGAATAGCATGAACTCCCATAAGAGACACCTCCATGTGTACATATCGGGAAAATAATATGGTTTTACAAATATATTATAAACTTATTCTGCTATCTATTCAATGTAATACTATTATTTTTCAAAATATTAATAATTTTTTTACAAATTATCTAAAATCAGGTTCTGTCCTCAAGATCTTCTTTATATTTTGCGATTTTATCCTGTGATACACTGATCACATCGATCAGATCCAGCAGTTCAGGATCAGCGGTGTCACAATAAAGAGAATAGTAACGCTTTCCAAGCTTGTAATACTGTTCCTGAATCTTAAGTTCTTCTGCTTTGATCAGCGTATGAAGTTTTGCACTCTCTCCAAGTTCCTTTGCTTTGTCTGTTACATCCTTTGCCACGTCTGAAACACTTTCACCAAATTCCTCAAAAAATCCCATATGCCCTCCAATTCCAAGGCGCCAGATCCAGTTATTTTTATTTAACCGACTGCACCTTACTCTTTTATATAGTTCACGATCAGGAGTTCAAGACCCATCCGATCTGCGATCAGCCCTCTTTTAATGCTCTCATCAAGCACCGCGCATTCCTCCAGTGCTCTGATCAATGTTCTAATACTAAAACGTGATGCCTGTCTTTTATATTTTGACAGGAAAAATGGTGGTATTCCGATCTTCTTTGCTGTCTGATCATCTGAATAACCTTTCCCTGACAATTCTTTTACCTGAAGCAGAATATTGAACTGCCTTGTAAGCAGATAAAGTATCCTCATGGGGGGTTCTCTTAATTCAATCAGATCGTGATACAGTAAGATTGCCTTTTCATTCTGCTTATCTGAGATTGCTTCCACCATTTCAAAAATTCTGTTCGAAATTCGTGTAATGCAGACACTTTTCACATCATCTTTTGTAATTTCCGGCTGATACATACAATAACATACTAACTTCTCGAACTCACTTTTTATATTGCGCATGTCCTGACCTGTACGCTCCAGTAATTCTGCAATCGCATCTCCGGAAATTGTTTTACTTTCTTTTGCTGCCAGTGAACGGATCCACTTTGTAAGCACCGCTGTATCCTGCGAAACAAATTCTACCACTCTGCCAGCATCTCTGGCTGCTTTAAAGAGCCTGCTTCTCTTGTCAACATCACTTTCCGTAAATACAAAAAATACGGTTGGTGATGGGTTGGTGATATATTCCGCCAATTGTTCTCCACCCTGTTTAAATAATCCACTGTTTTCAATCACGATCACTCTTCTGTCTGCAAAGAATGGCATCGTCTCAGCAAGATCTATAATAGAGGGGATCTGAACATCTTTTCCTTCAAAGAAATGATAGTTCATAGTGTCTGCTCCATCCATCAGAGCATCTTTTAATTTATCACGATACTGGTGTTTCAGATAAACCTCTTCACCATACAAAAGATAGACCTGTTTATAGTCTTTGTTCTGGATATCTGTCAGAATACTCTTCATCCGGTCATCCCTTTCTGTTATGTACCTATTTTATCCTTTGCGCGACTGTTCGTCAATCATTGTCTTCTCCGTAATATCTTTTGACCACCATCTTTTCTCCATCTGTCGTCACACGGATCTGTCCCGACTTCGCTGTTGAAAAAATGGGAATATGCTGTTCCAAAAGCCGATCTGTCAGTTCCCTGTGCGGATGACCATATGTATTATTCTCACCACAGGAAATGAAGGCTGCCACAGGGTTCGTAAGCGCAAGCAATTCTACAGGTGTTGAACTTTCTGATCCGTGATGTGAAACTTTCAGATAATCGATCCTGACACTTTCACCTTTTTCTTCCATTTGTTCAATGAACTCAATCATTTCAATTTCTCCCTCTCCTGTAATATCCCCGGTGAATAATGCCTTAAAATTCTTAAATTCGAACCATAATGCGATCGATGCTTCATTAGGATCTTTTATGGATCCTGCAACATCAGGATTCAGGCAGATCAATTTCATATGAGTGCCGCTGATCACGTCTCCTTTATTCAAAAATTTAACAGAAATCCCTGCTTGATCTGCATATTCTGCAAGTTCAACACTTCCCTCCTCTTCTTTCATTTTTTCGGACATGACAAGCGTTTTGATCTTCATACCATTTTCTTCCAGACAAAACGAGATCAGTTCCGGTATCGCTGAAACATGATCCTGGTCAGCATGTGTTGCAATCACCATATCCAATTGTCTGATTCCCAGTGCTTTCAGAGCCGGAATAATTTGATACTGTCCGGTCTTGTTCTTAGACGTACTCCCCGCATCGATCAGGATGTTCTTTCCCTCTGCTTCGATCAGGATACAGTCACCCTGCCCAACATCAAACATGGTAACTGCACAAGGTACCGTATTTTTCCAAAAGAGGATCATTGCAAGAAGTGATAGCATCATAACAGCGCAGATTCTATTCCCCTTTTCAAGGATGAGAATCAACGCAAGAATTCCTGCATAAAAAATCAGGATCTGAACTATCATTGGACGTCCTGTAATGAGTGTATTGCCTGGAATGATTGTATTCAGCTCACAGATCAACTGATATATTTTCAGGATAAACTGACATGGAAATGAAAGAAATTGTGCAAGATCAACACTGAGTGCAAAAATGGGAATCAGAAAAATACCAAGAGGCAATAGAATGGACATCAATGGAACAGCAATCAGGTTCAGTAAAATGGAATAGGCTGGAATGGAGGAATAGGAAAACATAATGATCGGAAGTGTAAAATAAGAAATTGAAAAAGAAGAAAGGACCAAAGAATTGATTTTATTTTTTTTCGTCATAAATTTTTGTAGTGTGGGATATAACAGGCCAATCCCCATAACTGCTCCGAACGAAAGCTGAAAACCGGGTTGGAACACCATCATCGGCTGCCAGAACAGGATCATGACGGCAGTCAGCGCCATTGCAGTAATCATGTCATAAGTACGATTGACAAGATCTGCAGACAGATAGATTGCAAACATTGTAATAGATCTTATGGTAGAACTTCCCATTCCTGTCATGACTGCATAGAGATAAATCAAAATAATGGATAAACACGACGCAGAAATTTTTGACATCGTGCTTTTGCGCAGCATTAGATATATTCCCATCCCAATCATACTGATGTGCTGACCCGAAATAACAAGCAGATGTGCGATTCCGCTTTTTTGATACACTTCTTTGATTTCAGCATCCAACTCTGTAGATGCTCCAAGCACCATCGCCTTCATGACACCGGTCTGCATTGGTGGAAATACCGAATCATAGACTTTCAGTAACCGCTCTCTGAATCCATATAACGATTCATCTATGACCAGATATGACTGACTCTGTTCAATACTTCTGGCATCCTTCATTTGAAAGTCGATTTTTCTTGCCTGATAATAAACTGACTGGTCAAATTCCCCTGCATTTCCTGCTCGGGGAAAGGACTCCGCCCTGCCTGTCACACGTATCGTACTACCAAGTCTGTTGAAGTCCTTCTGTTCCGTTCCTTCTGCCATTCTGCATAAGACACGGTCGGGTGGCTTATAAATAGAGAGCGATGAATCCGGCATGATTGTGTCAAGTGTCAGACTGAGTCTTCCATTTTTCCATTCTTTTTTTATGATGCGTCCCTGTAGGACTATGACCTTTCCTTCATACTCTCCCAGCTGCATAGGGTCTGGTGGAAAGGCAGATAACAGTAGCATAAAAACCACGACAAATGCAGCACAGGCAAGACATAACGGTCTTCTGACCATGCATTCTCCTTAAGGGAATTTCACCCGTTTATGTATTATTTCAGAAGATCCAGATTTCTTTCAAACAACGTAGTGAGGTCGATCTGTTCTCTGAATAGAAAATCATTTTCTCCCTCTACAGAAATCTGAACTTTATTCACATTGCTGAGTTCTACCAGCGAGTTGACAATGGAATAGATGGCAACTTCTGCACTGACATTATATGGTTGTGTCAGAAAACTTTCGTCTAGGTTTACATAACAAACTCCATCTTTTATGGTTGCACTGATCACTTTTGTCTCAGGATTTACTGATGGATACGAATCCTGATTGCTTGGACCAGCTATCACCTGTTCTACTACAAGTTTTTCCATTGAAATATTATTCTGGTAAGCGAGTGTTCTGTTGATCTCGATCAATCCGTCACCTTCAGCATCAGCAAAATATAACGTCATCTTTACTTTATTGTAAGAATTCATTTCTTTCCCTGCATTATTGATGAACATATCTTTTGTCATCACACCTACCGGGTTCCCAAGTGCATCTAAAAGTGGTTCCCCTTCGATTGTAATACTGACAAAATCAACTCCCTGAATCTGGGTCAGCGTATTGACGATTGCTGCTCTTGCAAGTACCTCTTCTGCCGCGTTCAGCTTTTTATATTCCGAAGACATATTGAGCATGACCTGTTTCTCAGTCAGCATAAAATTTAAATACATTTCCTGTCTGATCACCGGATTCAGTTCGACATCATCAGGTTGAGCACAAAGTCTGATCATGGATGCTGCGATCAGTTCTTCTGTATCAGTCTGGTTCAGAATCAGATCATCTTCTGCCAGTTTTGTTTTATTTTTATCAAGATAATAAATCTTGTACGTTGTACCTTCCTCCTCTTCTGTATTACTGCTCATGGCACATGATGCCAGAAGCAAACAGAGTGGAAGTAAGATAAGCAACATCAATTTTTTTTTCATGATTTGTCCCATCTTTATCTTTTTTGTCATCAGGATCAGGAAAGGTGACTTAAAGGTATTTTTGCCGTAAAAGTTGTTCCTTCTCCTTCCACACTGGACGCTTTGATGGATCCTCTGTGCATCAGTATGGCATTTCTTGTAATTGCAAGTCCAAGACCAGTTCCACCTATTTCTCTTGAATGAGATTTGTCTACTCTGAAAAATCTTTCATAAATATGCTCGATCAGTTCTTCTGGAATCCCAATACCGGAATCAGATACCTCCACTGTAAAAAACTGATGATCCGCATTTAAAGTGATTTTGACCCAGCCATGCTTTTTGTTATATTTAATAGCATTCTCAATCAGATTCGTCAGTGCCAGTGTGATCTTTACTTCATCCACTTCTGCAACGACCTGTCTCATACTTTCAAAAATCAGTTCGATATCTTCTTTTTTGGCAATCGGGGTCAGTCTCTTAAGAATCAATTCCATTAATTCATTGATGTCAACTGCTTCAATATTGAGATCTGCCGCTGTTTTATCCATCTTTACCAGAGAGAGAAGATCGCTTATGATCTTGTTCTCTCGCTCTATCTCATTGGTAATGTCTTCCATGAATTCCTTATATAACTCTATAGGGGCTTCCTCCTGCATAAGCAGTGAATCCGCAAGGACTTTCATGGATGTCAGCGGAGTTTTTAACTCATGAGAGACATTCGATACAAATTCTTCTCTTGATTTATCAAGTACCCTCATTCTGCTAATCACCTGATTAAAAGCATCAATGATATGTTCCGTTTCAAGATAATCAGATACTTCTATTATTTCGTCTGTGAATCCGCCTTTCACCTCATTGATTGCATCTGTTACCCTGTTGATCGGTCTGATCAGTACATTTGCCAGCCAGACTGCAATACCAATAATGATGATTCCCATTGTGATCTCAAGGATGTCTGCTTTTCTGCTCAGAACTTCCCCTGTTGACATGATATTTTCTGTAGAGACACTGATCAGAAGAACCCCTTTGATTTTGACAATATCACCATTTTCTTCCAATTCTTCCTCAAGATATTCGTCTTCGTAAAATTCATCCTCAACGATGGGAACGACCACCTCTATATAATGACTGTTTTTTTCATAACGCGTCACCGTCTTTCCCTGAAAACACTGAAATACTTCTTCTGAAATAATCGTTTTCCCTTCACTGATTCCATAGGTATCTTTAATGACCTTGTATGCACTGTCAACGATCAGGACTCTTCCATCATAGAGATTGGATAACTGCTCCAGCTCTGCATTAATGATTTCCGATGTCGGTATCTGAAGATAATTATAAGTAATAAGATGGTTCGCAAGGATCTGCGCCTGACCAGTCACATCAGATGTTCTGACACTGACGGCATGCTCCTCATAGTTACCGACCATACCAAATCTCATGATCACTGCCGGAATCATTCCGGCAAGAAAAATCAAAACAAAAATTCTTGCTTTGAGACTTCTGATCACCTTTGCTTTATTGATTAAATTTTTAATTCTGCCAGTCATGTTTCATTGCCCCATTAGTCTTTATAGTAGTAACCGACTCCCCATTTTGTGTGGACATACTTGGGTTCACTGGGCGTAGCTTCTACTTTTTCCCTTAATCTCCTGATATGTACATCTACAGTTCTTACATCTCCTGGATAGGAACTGCCCCAGATCAGCTGCAGCAGATTTTCTCTGCTGTATACTTTATTTGGGTTCATAACTAACAGTTCAAGAACATCAAATTCTTTGGCAGTGAGATTGATCTCTCTGCCGCATATGTAGACTCTTCTGCTGTCACAGTCAAGTTTTAAGTCTCCGTTTTCAATCATACGGACCTTAACGCTTTCTTCTTTCTTATTTGCTCGACGCATGATCGTTTTGATTCTTGCTTTTACTTCAAGGATGTTAAAAGGTTTGGTTATGTAATCATCTGCTCCATATTCAAGGCCCAGTATTTTATCCATATCTTCGCCCTTCGCTGTCAGCATAACGATCGGAACATCTGAAAACTCCCTGATCTGCTGACAGACTTCAAATCCATCCAGCTTTGGAAGCATAACATCCAGAAGAATAATATCATAAGAATTGTCTTTCGCCATCATAAGTGCCTCTTCTCCATCAAAGGCAGCATCAACAGTCATGCCATCCTGCTCAAGACTAAAGCGAATTCCTTTCACAATCAGTTTTTCATCGTCTACTACCAATACTCTTTTTCCCATTCCATTTCCTTCTGCATGTTCCATCATGCTCATTATTCTCTATGTTACAATAATAAATGCTTTTAGTTTATCATAAATTCCCTGTTTGATCCCATCCACTTTCAACAGATCTTCCGGTGTCTTAAATCCCCCGTTCTGCTCTCTGTATGCAAGGATCGCTTCTGCTCTGCCTTCGCCAATGCCTGGAAGTGTCATTAATTCGTCTTTGTCTGCTATATTAATATCTACCAGTTTACTTTTCTTTCGATCCGCTTCTGCTTCAAGTTGTTGCGCTTCTTCTATTGATGGTACCACCAGTTTCATGCCATCTACGATTTTCTCAGCCTGGTTGATATGATTTTCTGCTGCATATTCAGTATATCCTTCTGCTGCATCTATCACTTCAAAGACCCTGCTTCCCTCCGGGAAGGTATAGACCCCTGGGCGATTCACTTCCCCACAGACATAAACATAACACTCGCGGCTCTGTCTGATACTACTATTCTTATCCTGTCCTTCTGAGAGTTCTTCTTCGTTCATTTCTTCGTCCCATGGCTGTTTTGATGTAAGACCTTCGGCTTCTTCTGTTTCCGACAGCTTTTGATAGGATAACTCATTTTGCTCGGTGCATGCAGTTATTACAATCATGATAGCACAGATTCCTGCTGCCTTTAGCAGTTTAGCCGCCACTCGATATATTTTGTCAAAATTTTTGTTTTCTGAATTTCTATAGTTTGAATTACTGTTGTTTGTATCTTTGTTATTTGTATCTTTGTTATTTGGATTCTTTCTGTTTAATGTTCGATACCATTGTACCATCTGTATTCTCCCTTTACATAACAAGATCCGGGAGCCCCTCCATACAGTCATTTTCTATTTTATGCTATCCATTCTCTA
>JAQVCQ010000117.1:4408-6534 GCA_028689715.1 Lachnospiraceae bacterium | reverse complement strand
ATTATTTTATTAGCTACCAATATTATGTCCTGCTTCTAACTACTAGTATAAAATCACAAAATGCTGTTCCAAGTTCCGGACATCCATATTTTCCCTCATAAATTCTGAATCGTTTTTATATATTTCTGCTAATAATGCTATATCATTATATCATTTTTCATCTAATTACGTTTTTATGTTTTCAAAGACTCAGAGTCAGCCAAATTATATATCTAAATAATTTAAAACTTATTTTCTCATATCCTTTTGATGTTATGTTATAATACTTACACGCAGATATAGTTCATTGGTAGAATGCCAGCTTCCCAAGCTGGAAAGGCGGGTTCGATTCCCGTTATCTGCTTATTTTTTATCAAATAAATACACCATGAAAAAACCCAGTAAATACGCACTTTCGCGTAAATACTGGGTTTTCTCTGTAATCGGAGTGACAAGATTCGAACTTGCGACCTCCACCTCCCTAAGATGGCGCTCTAGCCAAGCTGAGCCACACCCCGATAACTTATTTTGTGTGACAACATAAAATATAATAAAATAAGAACCCGTTTTTGTCAATTCCGTTTTTGAATTTAGGAGCCATAATTCTAAATTTAGAAGTAATGCTTCTAAGGTAAATGTGTTTTAAAATTCACATAAAAATAAGCAGGATAGTTTGCCCCTTCTTTGCTTCAGGGTTCTCATACTATCCTGCTTTGTTCTTCACTGAACTTATTCTTTTGCAGACGCATCTGCAGTCACCTGCATGACGCCTTCTGTTGGCGAAATATAAACAGTAACGGTCACATTATCAGATGATGCTCCCGAATACAGATCCATATCATCTGCAGTCGTTTCAACCGTAGAATTGGTATATTCTGCATCTTTGATCGCCTGTTCGTACTTGTCATAATCTTCCTGGCTGACTCCATCTATCATGATGATACAGCTCTCTTCTGAATTCATAACGTAGGATATGGTGCCTGCAGAACATTTTGGTAAATAGGCAGCTGCCTGGTCTGTTGGCCACTCCACATTTTCCCCACTCTGTATGGAGGATCCATCTTCTCCTTCCATTACAAAGGAACCATCTTCATTGGTGACAGTCACATCACCCTCTTCTGTTGAAAAACTGACATCATCTCCATCAATATCAATTTCAACATCTTCACCTGCAGATTTTTCTAAAACTTCTTCTGCAATTTTCTCACTGATCTTTTCTTCCATATTACATGCTGTTAATAAGAATGAACAAATTGTAATGATTGAAATAAGTAATAAAACATTTCCCCTCTTCATGTTTACCCCCTTGCTGCGATTTGCACGCAGTCCTGGTACTATTTCAAAATTCTGATCTTACCCATTAACGGCAGATCTTTTGCTTTTCCTCCAAATCCATTGATCAGTCCAATGATTGCAAAAATAAAAACTGCTAATGAAAAAAATGGCATCAGGATCCATCCAATGATTGGAATAAAACTAAGAATAATACTTCCTGCCAATCCTACAATAAATAGAATCAGCGCCTGATTTGCATGAAATCTTCCATACCTCGAATCAGGGCATGCAATGAGTGGCAAGAAGAAAATAATATAAGCAAGACCTGCAATTGTCTTATTCTTATCAATATCTTCCTGTGTAAATGTTTCTTCCTGTGTACCTGTTCCTTCTTTCATATCCATTTCTGACATAGTTCTCTCCTCCTCTGATTTAATAGTTGACTGGTAACCAAAAACCTCACTTCTAAAAAATATTATACCTCTATCACTTCAAAGTGAATATAACCCCTAGGATGATTTATCAGATTTTTATTGATTTATGTCAAATAAAACTGTCGCCTGTCATAAATTTCATGATTTTCAGATCTTTATTTCAGTTTATTTGAAGTTGTGGTAAAATATAAGCAGAATTGGTTATTAAATAAGAAACGCATGGGATATTTATGAGGGGATAATTATGCCGGGCAGGAATGAACCTTTTCACAACTCAGAAATAAATAAAAATCAAAGCGGCATTTCTCTTAAACTGAGACTGCTGTTATTTTTGATTGTACTGGTACTGACTATGGTAGCAGGTGCCATTATCATTTTATTGATCACAGGAATTTTTTCTGCGGGCATCAAAGAAAGCCGATTGTTGCTGGAACAGGA
>JAQVCQ010000117.1:0-4308 GCA_028689715.1 Lachnospiraceae bacterium | reverse complement strand
CACTCTCTCATTTCTAACGGGAAATCTTCGGTAGGGCTTCTCCCGGAGACCATGAATTTAAATGTTATCAAGAACCCTTCTTCATTTTATCAATATCATTCACAGGAAAATACTGAATTTCTTGGACTTCAGAAAATTCTGCCTGTTTATCCCGAATCCTCACCTTACTATCAAGAACAGCCATTCTGCATCGTACTGGTTCCAAAACAGGATATTATTTCTACAATTACAGAATTTAATATATTGCTCATTGTATTACTATTATTACTTGTACTGCTGGGAATTGTCATTTCCGTCATTTTTAGCAACCATTATTTGAAACCGATCTCACAGAGTATAGAACTGATCAGGTCTTCAAATGAAGAAGAAGCCCCTAAAACCAATATTCTGGAATTAGATGGACTTCTCTCCTATTTGACCGATTATAAAAAACAACTGCAGCAAAAAGCTGAGCAGGATAAGCACAAAATCTCATGCCTTGAACAGTTTGCTGACCATGCGAAATCACTAACACCCGCTGAGCATTGTGTTTTTCAATTATATATTCAAAAGCTGACCGCAAAAGAAATTGCGGAAAAGCTCTGTTTAAGCATCAATACCATTAAAACACACACAAAACATATTTTTTCAAAACTTGAGATCAGTTCGAGAGAGGAATTGCTTCTTTACATCAATATGCTTGAAGAAATTGGGTATGATCTTAATACTTTGAACCTGTCCGCAACTAATTCCATAAAATAACAGACCTATCACAGCATGCTCTTTCTGAGTATGCTGATTTTATTTATAATAAATTTCCCAAATAGGTATGGAACAATCACTCCTGCCGCCCATAAGATCAGCATTTGATCGATCTTCTGTTCACGCAGCATATAAATCAGAATCTGATGGCATGCCATGATTGGAAGCGTATATTTCCCAATATCCGATAAAAGATCCGAGCCGATACCCTCCGGTATCAATTTCATAAGATTTGCAAGTATCACGAATCCAGATACCGGGATCAGTAGATCGAGCAAAGGGTAACGGTAGGTATGGGACCATAATTCAATTGCAAAACCGTTCATATATTCGCTTATTCCTGTCGCTCTAGTGACTGAAAAAATCACAAGTACAGCAACAGATGCAATCAGAAGTTTTTTATTGAACAGATATTTTTTTCCATAGTACCCGATTGCAAGATAAACACATCCTATGATCGCAACATCCCAAAGCAAAAAGCTGGGACCTGTTCCTTCTATAAAATACTTACTCTGGACATGTGCAACGATCCAAAGCACTAGAAATGCTCCAAGTTTGAACCAATGATTTCTGATTCCTTTTTCAATCAGGAAGAAAAATAAGAAGACAAAAAAAGAACAGGATAAGAACCAAAGCGCACCGCAATTAAAATAATTCAGATCCTGCCCACCCTGAAAAAACAATTTCAAGTTCTTTTTCATAAAATACCACTTTGGGTTTTTAACTGCCGCCAGTATTACCTGTGTTCCTGCAATTAAAAATAAATAGATCAGATAAGGTAGTAAAGTTCTTCTGGCTTTTGCTCCAACAGATGTTATCAGCCCCTGACCTTTATCACGGATCAGATATCCACTGATCATAAAAAATGCAGGCATGTGAAACAAATAAATAATACTTGGCCAGTTCTCAAGCGTATTATAAGGTCCCGGCAGAATATGCCCTATTACTACAATAACAATCAATAATCCTTTTAGTCTGTCCAACCATGCTTCTCTCATACAAATGTACCCCGTTTTCCAATTGTTATTTAATTTTAGTGACTTATTCACTATAACGGTTACATTATATAGCATAATCTAAATTATTTCAATATATTCTAAACTTAAAAATTGACAAATCATTTATTTTTTTCAGATCTTTTCAAGACATTCAGATCACATCATCATTCGTAAATTCCATAGGTCCTCTCAACATTCTGGACAAATATTATGCCATTCCCTGGCTGATCCAGCTTCTGACTTTCACTGATTGCCTGTATGATTTTATCAGCTTCTTCTCTTTTTGCCAGAATCATGACCATCTCTTTTTCCGGTTCGATTTCCATATTAAATACTTTTGTTGTTTCGTGTATTCCTGAACCCCTTGCATTAATGATCGTGCCACCTTTTGAGCCCGCTTTTTCTGCTGCCTCGACCACTTCTTCTGCTTTTCCTTTATTTACAATTGTTATGATATTCTGATAATGAGATCTTTCCATATTTTCTTCATCCTTTCTAACATGATCACCAAGATAACAACTCATTCCTACAATTCTACAGGCCGCTGTAGCAAATGCGATTCCATGCCCCTTTTTATCAAATCTGAATTTCTGAGAGAGTTTTTTCATCGCTGCCTCAGAAGTTTCAAGATCTGCTCCAAATAACAAAATTTCTTTTCTCGTGTCTTCAAGTGCCAGGAATGTTAAGATTGGATTGGCTATTGTGCCCTTTCCAAGGCAGACTGTTCCGCCTCTGAAGCCAAACTCCTTGGCGGCCTGCAATACTTTGCTGCCCATACCATATTTTACAATCACATAAACTAATTCAAACGAAGTTAAACTATTCATACTTAGCTCCCATCTGCATGCTGCTGAACGGATTTTTTATTTTTCACTACTGATTTTACTTTAAATATCACACCAAGCATTTGTAACGTTATAATTGGCGTCATGGCGACCATCGCGATCATGCCAAATCCATCCGCTAAAAGATCTGCCCCCGGAAATGCATTGGCCGCACCCTGTGTAAATGCCAGAATAAACGTTGCCGTCATCGGACCTGTCGCCACACCACCGGCATCAAACGCAATACCAACAAATATTTTCGGAGTGATGAACATCAGTAAAATACAGATAATATATCCAGGCAACAGATAATGCCATAATTTCAGACCCGGTGTTATGATTCTCACCACTGAAAGTGCGACAGCTGTTCCAACCCCCAGTGCAAGCGGAACCAAAACAGCAACACGACTGACATATCCACTTGTAACTTCCTCGATCTGTCTTGTTAGTACATAAACAGCCGGTTCAGCCAGAATCGTAACAAGTCCAAGAAGAAATCCTACCAGTACTATGATCCATTTTTGATCAAGTGAAACCAGACTTTTTCCAAGTGCTGTTCCAACCTCCATAAATGAAGCATTCACCCCGATCATAAAAACAACAAGACCAACAAATGAATAAATAAATCCTGCGATTATTTTGTGAAATGATCTGCGATTCAGTTTAAAAGAAAACTTATTGCATAATAAAAAAATGATCAACAGCGGCAGAATTGCTGTGACGCTCTCTGTCAGACATTGTCTTATGACCTGTGTAAAAGGTATGATCAAAGACTGTTTGGGTAATGTCTCCTCTGTAAGAAGTGCTGTAAATGCGGCCGGTCTTTTGACCATGCTTAACAACATAACGGAAATGATCGCCCCTGTTGATGCGATTGCTACAAGCCCGAAACTATCTTTTTCTGAAGCTTTTGAATCCTTTTTTAATGTTGAAATACCGAGTGAAAGTGAAAGAATAAATGGAACTGCAAGTATACCTGTCGTAGAGCCGGAAGCATCAAATGATATTGCAAGAAATTCTCCTGATGTAAAAAAAGACAGGATAAAAATAATGCCATATAAGACCAATAAGATCAGGTATAAAGGAATATTATAGTAGACCCTGAAAAATCCTATCGCAAGCATGATCGCAAGACCAATTGAAACCGTCAGTAAGATGGTCATTCCCGAGATCACTCCACCAGTTACATCGTCCACCTGCCCGGCAAGGACCATCAGCCCCGGCTCTGCAATCGAAATGAAAAATCCGAGAACCAGCCCGGCCACGATTACGATCCATACTTTATTTGATTTTGTAACTACATTACCTGTTAACTCTCCAAGTGGTGTGATCCCAATGTCAACACCTGTCAGAAAAATTGTCAGTCCAATAATGATCAGTAATGATCCTATTAAGAATCTTATAAAAAGACTTGCCCCTAATGGGACCAAAAAGATATGAAGCAATCCTACAATCGCTGTGATGGGAATAACAGCTTTTAAATTATCCCGAAATTTTTCCCAGATCAAATACAATCTATCTCACCTCACCTTTTCTCGATCTCGCTCTGACTAAATATTTGATTTAGTAGTTTTAGTATACCATAAATTCAAGTGTTAAAAAATCCATATAAAAAAACGGATAGTGTCAATTTACTTTAAGTTAAAAGAATGTAAAGAATGTCCTTGTTATGATTTTTTTATTTTCTTATATTGTCTTTTGGGTATGCTACCGCAGATATTTATGGATATCAAGGACAAGCTTTG
>JAQVCQ010000116.1 GCA_028689715.1 Lachnospiraceae bacterium | reverse complement strand
CCGATACCGGAATCTCACTTTTATAGCTGATCATCATGAGATATTCCTGAAATAATGCAATAAATCCAGCTTCATCTTTACGATCCAACAAATCATCGAACATTTCTTCAAGACTGACACCACCTGCAAACTCAAATCGCAGAGCGTTTTCAATTGGAAAACAACGATTGATTTCGATTCTGCTTCCTTCAAATCTTTCCTTCAGCAATTCATATGCCGTCGAAATAGACGCAACATGTGCCTGTGCTTCATCTGTCATAGGAACTTTGTCCACATACCAGCCAGCATTTCTGTCAAAACTGATGTCTGTCCTGATCGCGAACTGGTCTGCACGGTCATTGGAAAATTTAGAATATTTAATGTTCATTTCTGGACCGGTCACGACCATAAATGAATTGGAAAATTCCTGAAACATTCCATCCTTGATCAATCCATCAAATGCATTCTTTTCATCAAACAGCAGCATTCTGTCTCTGTCAAAATTTCTAAAATTTGTTGATAACTCTCCTACCTTTGGAAGATATTCATCCGAATAAACTGAAGTTGGAAATTTATAGTCCGGATATGGATAGTAAAATGTATACTTTCCTATCTGATTTTCCTCAAGAATCCTGATCAGTCCATTTCTCGAAAAAGTTCTGACTCCACCACCATTTGGATAGTCTTCAATTCCTGAAAAATAATCTCCAAGATGATCTTCCCTGCATCCGGCAAAATATTTCAGACCGTACTTATTTTCTATTGCAACCGCAAGCCTTCCTTCCGGTTTTAAGTGTTTCAGCATAATTCCCATGAAATCTTCATATGGTCTGTTCCCACCGATATACCCCTGTCCATACTCAAACACACCGATCAGGAAGATATAATCATAATCTTGGTCCAGTGAGGGTTCAATGTCTTTAAAGTTGCCCACATGAATGGTAACATTATTACATTCTTTATTTTTATATGCATTGATCTGACTGCGTTTTTTTGACAGATCAACACAGGTCAAAGACCCGCATTTTCTAGAAAGGCATCCTGTAATTGCACCACAGCCCGAGCCTATTTCAAGTACTTTGGCATCCGGTTCAATTGGCATCCAGTCAACAATATTTTCCCGAAGCGGCGACAAATGATAAAGCACCGGCCAGTCAGCCCGTTCTTCTATAATGGAACGAAACTCTTTCTTCTCATGATTCTTAACAATCGCAAGCAGTTCATCCTCTACTGACCCATCGCAGTAAAAATCCTCACCTGGATAATATGTATAATCAAGTCTGATCTTCCCTATGAATTCTTCCTTCATTTCTGCCATGCCAACCTCATTCTCAGGCATTCGCCCTATACTCTATAATTTTGTCTTTATCGTTATGTTTGTCCTTGTTCTTATTGCCCTTTTTATCTTTGCTATTATCATCACTGGCTGCCTGGTATTCTTTGATTCCGACCTGTGACATACAGTCATAAAATCCCACTGTATTTTTGTCAGAGATGACAGTAATATTGATCGCATCATATAACCTGTGATACACCTTAAAATCATCACCTTCATAGCCCGTTACGCCAAGTGAAAGAAGATATTCTCCACCCTGAAGCTGCATCTTCTGTCGAAATGTAATTTCTTTGATTTCTCCGGCTTTTGAAGAATTTGGAAACACTTTTTCAAACATCGTGTTGGTTCCTGTAATTTCTGTTCCTTTGATATCCTTAATTGAAAAAGCAAAAATAGGAGCGGCGACCGTCTCATGGAACAGGACTTTCATCATGATCACAAATTCTTCGTTTTTCATAACAGCTGTTGTTTTTACGCCACTGTCATCTGTGATATAGAATTCCGTGATCTCAGCCTGCTTGCTTCCATACTCAAGTGTCTTGGATTCTCTGACCGCTGCCGCAACCAGATCCGGATCTTCAAGTAAGTTATCCTGAGATTCCTCTTCCACTACGTACTGTCCTACCAGAACGCGCTTATAAGCATCAATCATTTCTTTGGGCGTTCCTTCACCCAGCTTGATTCCATGGTTCAGTAATACGACCCTGTCACAGTATTTACTGATACTGCTCAGATCATGGCTTACAAATAGTATGGTTTTACCCATTTCTTTAAATTCTTCAAATTTGTGATAACACTTTGCCTGAAAGAACACATCTCCAACTGAAAGTGCTTCATCTACGATCAGGATCTCCGGCTCAATATTGATTGCGACTGCAAATGCAAGACGTACGAACATTCCACTTGAATATGTCTTGACCGGCTGGTGCACAAAATCTCCAATATCGGCAAATTCCAGAATGGAATCCAGTTTTGCATCAATTTCTTCCTTACTGAACCCAATCATCGTACCATTCAGATAGATATTCTCCAGTCCTGTATACTCCATATTAAATCCGGCACCCAGTTCAAGTAGTGCCGAAATTCTTCCATTAACCGTCACATTTCCAAATGTCGGATTAAGAACACCTGTTATTATTTTTAATATCGTTGATTTTCCCGAACCATTTGTTCCAATAATACCAACGCATTCACCTTGATTAATGGTGATATCTATTTCACTGAGCGCAAAATGTTCTCTGTATTTTTTCTTCTTTGATAAACCAAGTGACTCTTTTAGACGGTCCATCGGCTTTTCATATAATTTATACATTTTGCTCAGATGATCAACATGAATCGCTACCTTGTCAGCAGAACGTGCTTCATGTCTTTCTTCTTTCACATAATTCTCTGTATTGATTTTACACTCTTTCTTCATACCAGTCCTCATATTCTACAGTACATCTGCAAAATGTACTTTTAAGCGCTTAAAGATCAATGCACCAACCCCAAAAATAACAACCGTTACTATCCAAAAATACATCGTTGAGTAGAAATCTTCATAAAACCACTTTTTTTCAAACAATGCACTACGATATCCATTTACGATATAGTAGACCGGATTCATCTTGAATATGATCTGCAACGCTTCAGGTGCCTGGCTCAGCTGCCAGAGAATCGGTGTTCCCCACATTCCGACCTGTAGTACGATTGATATGATTTGTGTCAGATCCCTGAAAAAGATGACGATCGAACACGTCGCATAACTTAATCCCAGAACAAAAATAAAAAGACAAAAACTATAATAAAGCAGCTGTATGGTATATACATCCGGAAAATAACCGTATCCAACCGCACATAATATGAGCAGGAACAGCACAAAAAAGCCATGAATAAAACTTGCTGCCACAATTTTAATGATTGGCAGGATGCTTATCTTAAACACAACTTTTTTAACCAGATAATTATATTCCAGCAGAGCCGTCGTACCATTCGAAAGTGCTTCGGTAAAGAAGAACCATGGAATCAGACCTGCGGTCAGATAGAGTACATATGGAACTTCGAGTCCGCCACCCAGGAGGCTTGCTTTGTTCTGACCCATGAACTGACCAAATACGAACCAGTACATCAGGATCGTTACGATCGGTTGAACAAATGCCCATACCATGCCAAGATAGGAACCCGCATATCTTGTCTTGAAATCATTCACAGAAAGTTTCCAGATCAGTTTTCTATTCTGGAATAACTCGATCGGCAGAATGATCACCTTGTCATAAAGACGAATAAATAAAAGGTTCGCTGCCAGGATCAACGCACATGCGATCACTTTTTTGGTTATTTCTTCGGACTGAATTGCAAGCGGATTATGATGTATGATAATGACTGCCATTGCAATGACCGAGACTAACAATACAATACTGATCCACAAACGCTTCGTTTTGTCAGATTTCTGCATAATTATTGTTCCTTTTTGTAGGCACTAATGCCTCCCCATTTTGTATCTTTCTCTGAGATAGTCAATTCCATTCCCTCTTCAACTGGCCACTGCACCCCAATTTCAGGGTCATTCCATAAGAGGCCACCTTCATCATTCGCATGATAAAAATCAGTACATTTATATGCAAATTCTGCATAATCGGACAGTACAAGAAATCCATGCGCAAAGTTTTTTGGAATAAAGAACTGTTTTTTATTTTCTGCTGAAAGGTGAACACCAAACCATTTTCCAAATGTCTTTGAGCCTTCTCTTAAATCAACTGCGACATCATATACTTCTCCACTTACAACACGAACCAGCTTGTCCTGTGGGAAATTGATCTGAAAATGCAGACCACGCAGAACACCTTTTTTGGATGCAGACTGGTTGTCCTGAACAAAGACCTGATCTATTCCGGCTTCTTTAAAGTCATTATAGTTATAAGTCTCCATAAAATACCCGCGTTCATCTCCAAATACTGAAGGTGTAACGATTTTTAATCCTTCTATTTCTAATCCATCTATTTCACATGTTTCAACTGTAATTTTACCCATTTGACCAATTGTCTCCTTACTTGTATGTTCTAAAACTTATTACTACATGTGTCATTCAGACACCAGATAACTCACATTCAGATCCACTCTGCCTTCAATACCGTCAATCGCCCCATCTGATGTATATTGCCACATGTGATAGTCCCCACTGTAAGTCGCCTCTGCTTTATATTCTGCAAGCCAGACCGCATACCCTTCCAACTGCGATACAAGAAGGTTCTGCAACAGCCAGTTCTTACTTGCATACACACCTGCCGAATAACCTGAATTAACGATTGTCTCACAAAAAGCCCTGCAGACAGAAGTTCTGGTATCTTTGTCCAGATAATCGGCCCTTCCGTTTCCTCCGGCACCTTCGGAATCAATAAAAATCGGATACTCAAGCTTGTACTGGTCGCATAACGCAATTGCCATGGATGCTTCTTCCACAGCTTCCACCTCCGAAACTGCCTGTGTGAAAAAGTATAGACCCACTTTAATTCCCGCTTCGGTGGCACCCTTTATATTTTGCTGAAAAAGGGGATCTTCAATCAGATATCCTGAACTGGAACCTCGATATCCACATCTTATGATTGCATATCCAACACCAGATTCTTTCACTTTTTGCCAGTCGATCTCTTTGTTCCATTTAGATACATCTATCCCGAATTCTGTCTTTTCAGATAGAAATGGTGTTGTAATCTGCGTTGTATCTGCCTCTGCAAGTGCACCCTTCTCTTCCGTATCTTCTATGGACGGATCAACGTCTTCCTCCGACTTGATCAGATATGATATATCATTGATAACAGTATATTCGACTTTATCCCTGACCGCAACCCTGATACGGGAATTTGAAGCCCCTGCATCTGCATGATTTAGCGAGACATAATACTCTCCCGCCTGCAGTCCACCAATATAGATGATTCCATCCTGATCCAGATCTTTGTATTCTGCTCCGGCTCCATCAGATGAACTCAATCCTTCTCCCTGCAGCGTAACGTAAAATTCCTGCCCCACTACCGGCTCACCAAGCAGATCCACGATTTTGATCCGCAGATCTTTTTCAACTGATGTTACAAGAAGATCATATAATCCATTCTGCCCTTCTGTATAACTCACATCTTTCGACACATCTTCATCAAAAAAAGTGTCATCATTTAAAAAGTCAGAAAGTCCTTCTTTGTCAGTCTGAATCGAATCTTCCTGACCTGGGTCGGATTTTTGACCGTAAGATGAAAATCTTGCGGAAAGCCTGTCATAATTTACAATCAAAACGATTGCCAGCATACCAACAATAAAAAGAAAAAATAAGAGGAATAATTTCCACTTAAGTTTAGAGTCCATTTGCAACCTCTAATAAATATTTACCATAATCAGTCTTCATCAGTGGCTGAGCAAGCTCAATCAGCTGTTCCTTACTGATAAATCCTTTTTTATATGCTATTTCTTCAATACATGAAATATAAAGTCCCTGTCTTTTCTGGAATGCTGCCACAAAATCAGCTGCATCTAAAAGTGAGTCATGGCTTCCTGTATCAAGCCATGCAAATCCTCTTCCAAGTGTCTCGACTTTTAAGGTCCCTCTTCTTAAGTACTCATTGTTAATACTTGTTATTTCGATTTCACCACGTGCTGAAGGTTTTACATTTGCGGCGATCTCAACCACATCATTATCATAGAAGTACAGTCCTGGAACGGCATAATTACTCTTTGGATGTTCCGGTTTTTCTTCAATACTTAATGCATTTCCATCCTGGTCAAATTCGACCACACCATATTCTCTTGGATCTCTGACATAGTATCCAAATATAGTTGCTCCTTTTGCCCTTTTTGCCACATCACTCAATACTTTTGAAAAACTCTGTCCGTAAAAAATATTATCTCCAAGAACAAGCGCAACGCTGTCTGAACCAATAAATTCCGCTCCAATGATAAATGCATCCGCAAGTCCTCTTGGCGATTCCTGCACCGCATATTCCATCCGTAGTCCGAGCTGCTCTCCTGTCCCAAATAATTCTTCAAATACAGGCAAATCTCTTGGTGTTGATATGATCAGCACTTCTTTGATGCCTGCAAGCATCAGTGTTGACAATGGATAATAAATCATCGGCTTATCATAAACCGGCATGATCTGCTTGGAAATTGCCTTTGTTAATGGATATAATCTGGTTCCTGAACCACCTGCTAAAATAATACCTTTCATTTTTGCTCCTCCGCGCCTTTACTGTCTATTTAAAACGATTCCTCTTTACACAAGAAAGAAGGCTTATTCATGCTGGC
>JAQVCQ010000115.1 GCA_028689715.1 Lachnospiraceae bacterium | reverse complement strand
CCGATACCGGAATCTCACTTTTATAGCTGATCATCATGAGATATTCCTGAAATAATGCAATAAATCCAGCTTCATCTTTACGATCCAACAAATCATCGAACATTTCTTCAAGACTGACACCACCTGCGAACTCAAATCGCAGAGCGTTTTCAATTGGAAAACAGCGATTGATTTCGATTCTGCTTCCTTCGAATCTTTCTTTCAGCAATTCATATGCCGTCGAAATAGATGCAACATGCGCCTGCGCTTCTTCTGTCATCGGAACTTTGTCCACATACCAGCCGGCGTTACGGTCAAAACTGATATCCGTCCTGATTGCGAACTGGTCTGCACGATCATTTGAAAATTTGGAATATTTAATGTTCATTTCAGGACCGGTCACGACCATAAATGAATTGGAAAATTCCTGAAACATTCCATCCTTGATCAATCCATCAAATGCATTTTTTTCATCAAACAGCAGCATTCTGTCTCTGTCAAAATTCCTAAAATTTGTTGACAGTTCTCCTACCTTGGGAAGATATTCATCTGAATAAACAGAAGTTGGAAATTTATAGTCCGGATATGGATAGTAAAATGTATACTTTTCTATCTGATTTTCCCGGAGAATCCTGATCAGTCCATTTCTCGAAAAAGTTCTGACCCCGCCACCATTTGGATAGTCTTCAATTCCCGAAAAATAATCTCCAAGATGATCTTCCCTACATCCGGCAAAATATTTCAGACCGTACTTATTCTCTATTGCAACTGCAAGCCTTCCTTCCGGTTTTAAGTGCTTCAGCATAATTCCCATAAAATCTTCATATGGTCTGTCCCCACCGATATACCCCTGTCCATACTCAAACACACCGATCAGGAAGATATAATCATAATCCTTGTCCAGTGAGGGTTCAATGTCTTTAAAGTTGCCCACATGAATGGTAACATTATTACATTCATTATTTTTATATGCATTGATCTGACTGCGTTTTTTTGAAAGATCAACACAGGTCAAAGACCCGCATTTTCTAGAAAGGCATCCTGTAATCGCACCACAGCCCGAGCCTATTTCAAGTACTTTGGCATCCGGTTCAATTGGCATCCAGTCAACAATATTTTCCCGAAGCGGCGACAGATGATAAAGCACCGGCCAGTCAGCCCGTTCTTCTATAATGGAACGAAACTCTTTCTTCTCATGATTCTTAACAATCGCAAGCAGTTCATCCTCTACTGATCCATCGCAGTAAAAATCCTCACCTGGATAATACGTATAATCAAGTCTGATCTTCCCTATGAATTCTTCCTTCATTTCTGCCATGCCAACCTCATTCTCAGGCATTCGCCCTATACTCTATAATTTTGTCTTTATCGTTATGTTTGTCTTTGTTCTTATTGCCCTTTTTATCTTTACTGTTATCATCACTGACTGCCTGGTATTCTTTGATTCCGACCTTTGACATACAGTCATAAAATCCCACTGTATTTTTGTCAGAGATGACAGTAATATTGATCGCATCATATAACCTGTGATACACCTTAAAATCATCACCTTCATAGCCCGTTACACCAAGCGAAAGAAGATATTCTCCACCCTGAAGCTGCATCTTCTGTCGAAATGTAATTTCTTTGATTTCTCCAGCTTTTGAAGAATTTGGAAACACTTTTTCAAACATTGTGTTGGTTCCTGTAATTTCTGTTCCTTTGATATCCTTAATTGAAAAAGCAAAAATAGGGGCAGCAACCGTCTCATGGAACAGGACTTTCATCATAATCACAAATTCTTCGTTTTTCATAACAGCTGTTGTTTTTACTCCGCTATCATCTGTGATATAGAATTCCGTGATCTCAGCCTGCTTACTTCCATACTCAAGCGTCTTGGATTCTCTGACCGCCGCTGCAACCAGATCCGGATCTTCAAGTAAGTTATCCTGGGATTCCTCTTCCACTACGTACTGTCCTACCAGAACGCGCTTATAAGCATCAATCATTTCTTTGGGCGTTCCTTCACCCAGCTTGATTCCATGGTTCAGTAATACGACCCTGTCACAGTATTTACTGATACTGCTCAGATCATGGCTTACAAATAATATGGTTTTACCCATTTCTTTAAATTCTTCAAATTTGTGATAACACTTTGCCTGAAAGAACACATCTCCAACTGAAAGTGCTTCATCTACGATCAGGATTTCCGGCTCAATATTGATTGCGACTGCAAATGCAAGACGTACAAACATTCCACTTGAATATGTCTTGACCGGCTGGTGCACAAAATCTCCTATATCAGCAAATTCCAGAATGGAATCCAGCTTTGCATCAATTTCTTCCTTACTGAATCCAATCATCGTACCATTGAGATAGATATTCTCCAGTCCTGTATACTCCATATTAAATCCGGCGCCCAGTTCAAGTAGTGCCGAAATTCTTCCATTTACCGTCACGTTTCCAAATGTCGGATTGAGAACACCTGTTATTATTTTTAATATCGTTGATTTTCCCGAACCATTTGTTCCAATAATACCAACACATTCACCTTGATTAATGGTGATATCTATTTCACTGAGCGCAAAATGTTCTCTGTATTTTTTCTTCTTTGATAAGCCAAGTGACTCTTTTAGACGGTCCATTGGCTTTTCATATAATTTATACATTTTGCTCAGATGATCAACATGAATCGCCACCTTGTCAGCAGAACGTGCTTCATGTCTTTCTTCTTTCACATAATTCTCTGTATTGATTTTACACTCTTTCTTCATACCAGTCCTCGTATTCTATAGCACATCTGCAAAGTGTACTTTTAAGCGCTTAAAGATCAATGCTCCAACACCAAAAATAACAACTGTTACTATCCAAAAATACATCGTTGAATAGAAATCTTCATAAAACCACTTTTTTTCAAACAACGCACTGCGATATCCATTTACGATATAGTAGATCGGATTCATCTTGAATATGATCTGCAACGCTTCAGGTGCCTGGCTCAGCTGCCAGAGAATTGGTGTTCCCCACATTCCGACCTGTAGTACGATTGATATGATTTGTGTCAGATCCCTAAAAAAGATGACGATCGAACAGGTCGCATAACTTAATCCCAGAACAAAAATAAAGAGACAAAAACTATAATAAAGCAACTGTATGGTATAAATATCCGGAAAATAACCGTATCCAACCGCACATAATATGAGCAGGAACAGCACAAAAAAGCCGTGAATAAAACTTGCTGCCACAATTTTAATAATTGGCAGGATGCTTATCTTAAACACAACTTTTTTAACCAGATAATTATATTCCAAAAGAGCCGTTGTACCATTCGAAAGTGCTTCAGTAAAGAAAAACCATGGAATCAGACCTGCGGTCAGATATAGTACATAAGGAACTTCGAGTCCGCCACCCAGGAGGCTTGCTTTGTTCTGACCCATGAACTGACCAAATACGAACCAGTACATCAGGATCGTTACGATCGGCTGAACAAATGCCCATACCATACCAAGATAGGAACCCGCATATCTTGTCTTGAAATCGTTCACAGAAAGTTTCCAGATCAGTTTTCTATTTTGGAATAACTCGATCGGCAGAATGATCACCTTGTCGTAAAGACGGATAAATAAAAGGTTCGCTGCCAGGATCAATGCACACGCAATCACTTTTTTGGTTATTTCTTCGGACTGAATTGCAAGCGGATTATGATGTATGATAATGACTGCCATTGCAATGACCGAGACTAACAATACAATACTGATCCACAAACGCTTCGTTTTGTCAGATTTCTGCATAATTATTGTTCCTTTTTGTAGGCACTAATGCCTCCCCATTTTGTATCTTTCTCTGAGATAGTTAATTCCATTCCCTCTTCAACTGGCCACTGCACCCCTATTTCAGGGTCGCTCCATAAGAGGCCGCCTTCATCATTTGCATGATAAAAATCAGTACATTTATATGCAAACTCCGCATAATCGGACAATACAAGAAATCCATGCGCAAAGTTTTTGGGAATAAAAAACTGTTTTTTATTTTCTGCTGAAAGGTGAACACCAAAACATTTTCCAAATGTTTTTGAGCCTTCTCTTAAATCAACTGCGACATCATATACTTCTCCACTCACAACACGAACCAGCTTGTCCTGTGGGAAATTGATCTGAAAATGCAGACCACGCAGAACACCTTTTTTTGATGCAGACTGGTTATCCTGAACAAAGACCTGATCTATTCCGGCTTCTTTAAAGTCATTATAGTTATAAGTCTCCATAAAATAACCGCGTTCATCTCCAAATACAGAAGGTGTAATAATTTTTAATCCTTCTATTTCTAATCCATCTATTTTACATGTTTCAACTGTAATTTTACCCATTTGACCAATTGTCTCCTTGCTTGTATGTTCTAAAACTTATTACTACATGTGTCATTCAGACACCAGATAACTCACATTCAGATCCACTCTGCCTTCAATGCCGTCAATCGCCCCATCTGATGTATATTGCCACATGTGATAGTCCCCGTTGTAAGTCGCCTCTGCTTTATATTCTGCAAGCCAGATCGCATACCCTTCCAACTGTGATACAAGAAGGTTCTGCAACAGCCAGTTCTTACTTGCATACACACCTGCCGAATAACCCGAATTAACGATTGTCTCACAAAAAGCCCTGCAGACAGAAGTCCTGGTATCCTTTTCCAGATAATCTGCCCTTCCGTTTCCTCCGGCACCTTCGGAATCAATAAAAATCGGATACTCAAGCTTGTACTGATCGCATAGCGCAATTGCCATGGATGCTTCTTCCACGGCTTCCACCTCCGAAACTGCCTGTGTGAAAAAATATAGCCCAACTTTAATTCCCGCTTCGGTGGCACCCTTTATATTTTGTTGAAAAAGTGGATCTTCAATCAGATATCCTGAACTGGAACCTCGATATCCACATCTTATAATCGCATATTCAACACCAGATTCTTTCACTTTTTGCCAGTCAATCTCTTTGTTCCATTTAGATACATCTATCCCGAATTCTGTCTTTTCAGATAAAAACGGTGTTGTAATCTGCGTTGTATCCGCCTCTGCAAGTGCACCCTTCTCTTCCGTATCTTCTATGGACGGATCAACGTCTTCCTCCGACTTGATTAGATATGATATATCATTGATAACAGTATATTCGACTTTATCCCTGACTGCAACCCTGATACGGGAATTTGAAGCCCCTGCATCTGTATGATTTAGCGAAACATAATACTCTCCAGCCTGCAGCCCACCAATATAGATAATTCCATCCTGATCCAGATCTTTGTATTCCGCCCCGGTTCCATCAGATGAACGCAATCCTTCTCCCTGTAGCGTAACATAAAATTCCTGCCCCACTACCGGCTCACCAAACAGATCCACGATTTTGATCCGCAAGTCTTTTTCAACTGATGTTACAAGAAGGTCATATAATCCATTCTGTCCTTCCTTATAACTCACATCTTTCGACACATCTTTATCAAAAAAAGTTTCATCGTTTAAAAAGTCAGAAAGTCCTTCTTTTTCAGTCTGAATCAGATCTTCCTGATTCACTTCAAATTTTTGACCCGAAGATGAAAATCTTGCAGAAAGCCTGTCATAATTTACAATCAAAACGATTGCCAGCATACCAACAATAAAAAGAAAAAATAAGAGGAATATTTTCCACTTAAGTTTAAAGTCCATTTGCAACCTCTAATAAATATTTACCATAATCGGTCTTCATCAGTGGCTGTGCAAGCTCAATCAGCTGTTCTTTACTGATAAATCCTTTTTTATATGCAATTTCTTCAATACATGAAATATAAAGTCCCTGTCTTTTTTGGAATGCTGCCACAAAATCGGCTGCTTCTAAAAGTGAATCATGGCTTCCTGTATCAAGCCATGCAAACCCTCTTCCAAGTGTCTCGACTTTTAAGTTCCCTCTTCTTAAGTACTCATTATTGATACTTGTGATTTCGATTTCACCACGTGCTGAAGGTTTTACATTTGCAGCGATCTCAACCACATCGTTATCATAGAAGTACAGTCCTGGAACAGCATAATTGCTCTTTGGATGTTCCGGTTTTTCTTCAATACTTAACGCATTTCCATCCTGGTCAAATTCAACAACACCATATTCTCTTGGATCCCTTACATAATATCCAAATATAGTTGCCCCTTTTTTCCTTTTTGCCACATCACTCAATACTTTTGAAAAACTCTGTCCGTAAAAAATATTATCTCCAAGAACAAGCGCAACACTGTCAGAACCAATAAATTCCGCTCCAATGATAAATGCATCCGCAAGTCCTCTCGGTGATTCCTGCACCGCATATTCCATCCGTAGCCCGAGCTGCTCTCCTGTCCCAAATAATTCTTCAAATACAGGCAGATCTCTTGGTGTTGATATGATCAGCACTTCTTTGATGCCTGCAATCATCAGTGTTGACAATGGATAATAAATCATCGGCTTATCATAAACCGGCATAATCTGCTTGGAAATTGCTTTTGTCAATGGATATAATCTGGTTCCTGAACCACCTGCTAAAATAATACCTTTCATTTTTGCTCCTCCGCGCCTTTACTGTCTATTTAAAACGATTCCTCTTTACACAAGAAAGAAGGCTTATTCATGCTGGC
>JAQVCQ010000114.1 GCA_028689715.1 Lachnospiraceae bacterium | reverse complement strand
GGCAGTAGCATGTAACGTACTCCAATGATCGTTCTGAACAGTTCCGTTGCCTCAAACTGATATACTTCCTGTGTTCTGGTTCCGCGTGCTGAATGATTTCTCATGAGAGGAGTAAATACCCCAAAAGAAAGCCATCGGATCAACAAATCCTCTGTCACATCTTCTCCAAACCCTCCAATATCTGCACCCGTATATAAAAAACCACACATATTAAGCGATGGCATCATTTTTATATTTAATAACAAATGTGACCACCACGAGCAATTATCTCCCTGCCATACTCCACCATATCTATGCATTCCAATATAAGAAGCTCTTGAAAACATAAGAATTCTTTTTTCTGGTACCATCTCATCAAATGCTTCAGTGGCGGATCTGGTCATGTAGTAGCCAAATAAATTGTGCAATTCTGAATGCTTATACTTTTTGCCTTTGTATTCATGGTAAAAAGATTCATAATCTTCTGGATTGCTGGAAATGTGATTTACCAGATCCATGAATTCAAAGAAGGAATTCACATCCAGATTTTGAAGTTTGTATTCCTCTATTTCTTCAAACACTTTCTTCAATCTTTTTTCAGAATAGAAAATCGCTGGCTCATTCATATCATTCCAAAAGCCCTCAATCCCAGCATCCAGAAGTACTTTATATTGATTACCGAACCATCTTCCTGCTTCCTCATTCAGAACATCCGGAAAGCAGCATCTACCGGGCCATACACCGACTACGAAGTCTTCTCCTTTTTCATCTTTGCAAAAATAGCCCTTACTTTTTCCTTGCTCATATATTTCATAACCATCCTGTACTTTAACTCCTGCGTCAATGATTGGTACAAGATGAATGTGTTCATCTTGCATTTCCTTTACAAAGTTCTTAAAATCTGGAAACGTACTCTGATTCACTGTAAAATCTTTGTACTCTTCCATATAATCAATGTCAAGATAAATGCTATCCAGTGGAATCTTATTTTGCCTGTGTTTTTTAACAACTTCACGAATTTCTTCAGCTGACTCATAGCCCCAGCGGCTCTGTCCATACCCAAAAGCCCATCTTGGTGGGATATAACTTCTTCCAATCAGCTCTCTGAATTCTTTTACTATTTTATCAAGAGTTTCTTCTTTCATCAGAAAGCATTCAAAGTTACCGCTTTCTATCGTGATCTTTAGCTGATTTTTACTTGTGTATCCGACATCAAAAGTAACCGGAGATGGTGTGTCGATAAAAATTCCGCATTTATCACTTCCATCAAGAATTAGAAAATTATGTGCACCATATAGAGAATTTTTTGTTTCTGTATGTATCGGATCATCTGCGCAGTTGCTAATATACATCCATCCGCGCTTATTAATTCCTCGTACATTTTGTCCCAGGCCATATACAATTTCATCCTGTTCCATTTCGTAAATCAATGTATTTTGAAAATAGGTCAACTTTGTATCCTGCCAACTGACAGCATTTGGCTTTTCCAGAACTGCATCTGTTTCTATGGGTTGTCCAAATATATATCTTTCAATCATTTTGTTCTCCTTTTAACCTTTTACGCCACCAGACATCAGCCCAGCTTTAAAATATTTCTGTGCAAATGCATAAATACACATGATTGGAAGCATAGAAATCAGACTTCCTGCCATTAACAGGTTATATTCAGTTCCATATTGTCCATTCAGACTATTTAATGCAAGTGTTAATGTCATTTTTGTTTTATCTGAAAGCATTAACAAAGGCCATAAGTAGTCATTCCAACACTCCATAAAAGTAGTGATTGTCAGTGTCGCGATTGCAGACTTCGTAAGTGGCATAATTACAATCGCGTAAATCCGAAACATGCCTGCACCATCAATTTTTGCTGCTTCCATAAAATCATTTGGTATCCCTCTCATTTGCTGTACTAACAGAAAAACTGCAAATGCACGAAACAAAGAAGGCAGGATTACACTTGGATAGGTGTTGATAAGACCAAGTTTATTCATAATAACGAATAGAGGTATTAATGTCACCTGCGTTGGTATCATCATGGATGCCAAGAAAAGTTTAAAAATGATATCTGCATATGCAAATTTTATTTTGGTGATTGCAAACGCAGCCATAGAAGCGGATAAAATTGTAACGACTGTATATGTGATTGTAATCCCAAAACTATTTATAATTGCCTGTACAAGCGGAAACCTTGTAAAAACTGTTTTGTATGAATCTAATGTTGGATCTTGTGGAATCCATTCAATGGGAATCTGCATGATCGCACCTTTGCTTTTCAGCGAAGTGGACACCATCCAGAAAAAAGGAATCACTACTATCATTGCAATTCCAAATGTGAGCAGATAAAACAAAATGATTCGAACCGCATTTTTATTTTTATGACTCATAATGCACCCACCTCTTCTGAAGTTTTAGTTGCAGCAATGTTAGTAAGAAAATGATCACAAATAAAATCCATGAATAAGCTGCTGCATATCCCATCTCAAAGTAACTAAAACCGTAGGTATAAATTCGTTCAACCATAACCTGCGTTGCACCATTTGGTCCGCCTTCTGTCATGATCATAACCTGTGGAAATAATTGAAATGCATTAATCAATGCCATGATGACACAAAAGAAAATGCTTGGTGTCAATAGCGGTAGCGTAATGGAAAAAAACTGTTTTGAAGCACTTGCCCCATCAACGCGTGCTGCTTCATAATAACCAGTATCGATTGCTTTCAGACCCGAGAGCAAGAACAAGCCATAAAATCCCATATCCTTCCATACTGAGGCTAGTACAATTGCAGGCATTGCCCATATTTTATCTGTGAGCCAGTTGGGTCCTGAAACTCCTACGATAGCAAGCAGCTGATTTAGAATTCCATATTGTGGACTTAATACCCATCTCCAGATCAAACTTGCTGCGACCCATGAAGTCAGTACAGGAATATAATATAATACCCGTAGCACTGCAATTCCCTTCATATTCTTATTTAAAATGGAAGCTATCGTCAAAGAACAGATCAGGACGAGCGGAATGTATAATAAAATATAATAGACAGTATGCCACAATACTTTCCAGAATTCTTTGCCCCCAATAATGTTCATATAATTGCTTATTCCAACAAAGCTACCTGATAACGTCTGAATATCCAGTTTATCCAGTCCATTCCACTCAGTCATGCTAATTACAATTGAAATGATGATTGGAAGAAAACTAAATATAATCATTCCAAGAAGGCTTGGAATCATAAAAGGAGCTGCTTCCATTATTTTTTTACTGTTTTTCACTACATGTCTCCCGCATTCATTCATTACAGGGCACTTCTCAGTGCCCTGATTTATTATTGCAATTTAATTTGTGCTTCACATTCTTCCTGTGCCTGATTTAATGCCTCTTCTGCACTTATTTCTCCACTTGCAGCCTGTGAAAGTTTACCCGTTATAATATCAGCCATTTTTGAATAGTCTTCAATGATAGGTGGTTTTGCAAGATATTCAAGGGAATCAAAAATAGCCTGTCTGTTCTGTGGTGGTGTTATTTTTAAATAACCTGCCAATACAGTATCGTTACTGATTGCTGGTAAATCCCAGCCTGCGTCTATTCTCATTTGAGCTGCTGCATCGCTTGAAGCAAGCCAGTTGATCCATGTTGCTGCTGCCTCTTTCTTCTCACTGTCCTTATTTACAACAAGTGAATTACTGAAAAAATGAGTTGCTTTTTGTGTTCCGCCTGGTTCCACACATATGTCCCAATTAAAGTCACATGCTTCCGTAAACGTATTAAATGCCCATATACCAGTTGGAATCATACCAAGTCTTCCGCTTTCAAAAAGATCCCAGTCTCCTAATCCTCCCATTTGAGATTCATTTGGCTGAATATTGGAAACAGTTATTTTATCAACCATCATCTGAGCAGCGTTTAAATTTTCAGCGGAATTAATGGTAAATGCACTCTTATCATCATTTAAAATGCTTCCGCCATACTGTGCTGACACTTTAAAAAATTCATTGAATGTGATGGGCTGATAAATACCATAAATATCATCTCCCAATGCTTTTATTTTTTCACTGGCAACCATAACATCATCCCATGTCCACTCATTCGTTGGATAGGAAACGCCTGCCTGATCAAACAGATCTTTATTATAGATTAATACAACATTAGAGAAATTACCAGGAACACCATATTGTTTTCCATCGACTTGAAATGCACTAAGTGCAGTCTGATTATATCCACTTGTATCGATTCCGCTTAATTCAGCCAGAACACCCTTATTTGCATATGCAGCAAAATTTTCTATGTTGAGCTCATAACAATCCGGTGCGGTACCCCCTGCGACTCTTGTCTGCATTTGGGTGAAATAATCATCATATCCTATTGTTTCGATCTTTACTGTTATATTAGGATACTCTTCATGAAAAGCCTGATACATTTTATCCAGCGTTTCTTCATTTCCACCTGACGCATTAAAATTTGCATAAGTAATCTCTACTTCTTCTGTTTCACTCTGCTCTTTTGAAACATCCACACTTTCCTCTGTGGTTTCTGTTTCGCTTTCTTCTGCCACTGCTGGTGCCTGTGCTGCTTCTTCTTTTTGTGCACAACCCATAAGCATTCCAGTGATCATACAACCCGAAACTAATAGTGATAATACCTTCTTCTTCATACTTTCTCTCCTTTGATATTTTATATTGAAACGGTTAACCAATCAAATTAAAAAACAAATTCACACATCAAGTTGATTCCTTCTCCTCCCTTCATGATAACTTTTCCTTCCTCCCATGTTATTTGAATCCTTTGATTCTCTATGTTCAAAGTGTCCTCTCCGTTCTCTCCAAAAAGAAGGATTTTAAAATTTTGCTCTACATGAAGCAAAATAGTTGTTCCAGATTTGATATAAACTGGAAATTTCTCCTGTTCATCTGATATCAAATCGCATTCTCCGTCATACCTTTTCCGTGAAAAAAATCCAAACCAGCTTCCTTCCGGGAGATATAATTCTCTCTGCCTTTGATTTTCCTCCAGTAAAGGGGCAACTATCATATTCTCACCAAAGAAATACTGATCTGAAATCGCAAGACACCTCTCATCTTTCTGACATACATATCCCATTGGTCTCATCATAGGTTTACATGTGAAAACTGATTCCTGTGCAAGGCTGTAAATAAATGGCATAAGCATCATTCTTAAATCATGCCAGAATTTAATCTCTGTTATTAACTCAGGGCATTTATAGGTACTTACCATATTCCAAGGACTTCTTTCATTATTGCTGTCCATCCCTGACATCAACTCTTTAAACTGACCACCAAGCGGCTCGGAATGCCACTGCATAATCGGACAAAAACATGCAAGCTGTGTAGATCGTAGATAAAGATCCATTGAAGGCAAGTCGCCAGCAAATCCTCCTATATCAAAACTCCAAAAAATGACTCCTGACATAGCTGCCGATAAACCCGCAATTAATACATTTTTCAACTCCTGATTCGTTGATTGATGGTCTCCTGCCCACAGAATCGGTGTTTTTGATGCACCAACATATCCTGCTCTGCTGAATAAAACATTCTGGTCTGTTATAAAATCATGGTATGCATTGATATAATCCTGACAGTACTGATTCTTTCCTTCTTTTCCTGTTGTTCCATCTGAGAACAAAATATTTTCTCGATATATGAACTCTCCACCATCTGTTTTAAATCCATCGACTCCCATATCTAATAAATACTTTCTCTTATTGAACCAGAATTCCTTTGTCTCTTCCCTTGTAAAATCAGGGATATACGAACCTGCGAACCAGTTTCCTTCTGGAATTTCATAAGGGCTTCCATCCTGATTCATCACACATAACTGGCGACTGACTGCATGCTCTTTATCCAATGACAATTGCTCTGAAATGATTTCGTCGTTATCCTGCTTCTTAAACACCGGTATCTGCCATAAAACAAGTTTTAGTCCTGCATGATGAAGTTGATCAATCATCCCTTTGGGATCAAGCCACTGACTGCTTTTTGAAAAATCAAACTCTTCTAATGTGGTTCCTTCCGTCTTGGGAGTGTTTACAGCACCATTCCAGATATAAAAAGTCGCTTCATCACTCCATGCCTCAATGACAACGACACTTGCAGGCAACTGATATTTATTTAGTTTTTCAAGTTGTTCTTCTACTACACTCTGACAATTCCACCAATTTGCGGAGATCCAGACACCAAAGGCATATTCCGGTGGCATCTTTGGTATCCCAGTAAGTCTGATATAATCTTGAACAATCTCTTCAATAGTTCCTGTAAATATCGTAACTGATGCATTTGATGGTATCTCACAGGAAATATTCTCCTGAAATATAAACTGCGTTTTTTCTTTTGTATCAATAAATATACCAAAGCCTGCATCTGTTACAAAAAAAGGTGTCACAAAATAACTGGCTTCATTCTGGTTACAGAACTTCTCGATGACCTGATTTTGAACCGTCTTCCCTTTTTGATTCAACGCATTAAATTTTTCACCCATTCCATAGGCTACTTTGTAGTCAGCATGAATGAAAAGCTGTGTTCCCTGCCGTCGCTCTATCTGAATTTCTTTATCATGTTCCTGAAGTATTGTTTTAAAATACTCGGGATCTTTAATTACTTCTATTATCA
>JAQVCQ010000021.1 GCA_028689715.1 Lachnospiraceae bacterium | reverse complement strand
TTATTTCTGACATGATCATACCTCCTGTAAGTTTCATCATCCTTTTTAAACGCAAATCTGATGAGAACTGCGATGAAAATAAGTATATTACTTTTTTCTTCTTTCTGCAACTCCTCAGTATTTTTACAGGGATCCCATACATTATGTCGAAATACTAATAAACTCTGGGTTTTGGAACTGTTTTGTACCAAAAAAAGAACATTCCTATCCCTTGACGCTGTTAATTAATTAACATATAATAATTTTTGTTGACAGACCGACCAATTAACGATGTTTCAACGTCTTATATCAGAATAAGACATAAACCAAACACAATATATTTTAATAGGAGGCTTTTTAATGAGACCAGAATGGAAAGATTTTGTAGGCGGTAAATGGGAAAATGAAATCAATGTCAGAGATTTCATCCAGAAAAATTATACTCCATATGATGGAGATGATTCCTTCCTTGCAGGACCTACACAGAACACAACTGATTTATGGGCACAGGTAATGGATCTTACAAAACAGGAAATCGCTTCTGGCGGTGTTCTTGATATGGATACCAAAATCGTATCTACCATTACTTCACACGGACCTGGCTATTTAAACAAAGACAAAGAAACCATCGTAGGTTTCCAGACAGATAAACCTTTCAAACGTTCTATGCAGCCTTATGGTGGTATCCGTATGGCAGAAAAAGCTTGTTCAGATAATGGATACGAAGTAGATCCTGAAATCAGCGAATTTTTCTCAACACACAGAAAAACACACAATGCAGGATGCTTCGATGCTTATAACGAAGATATGAGAGCATGCCGCTCAAGCCATGTTATCACAGGTCTTCCTGATGCATATGGTCGTGGACGTATCATTGGCGATTACAGACGTATCGCTCTTTACGGAATTGACAGACTGATCGAAGACAAAAATGAGCAGAAAGATTCAACAGGACGTGTTATGACTGATGAAGTTATGCGTCTTCGTGAAGAAATCTCCGAACAGATCGTTGCATTAAAACAAATGAAAAAAATGGCAGCTGTATATGGATGTGATATTTCAAAACCTGCTACTAACGTACAGGAAGCAATCCAGTTCACATACTTCGGTTACCTTGCAGCAGTAAAAGAACAGAATGGTGCTGCTATGTCCCTCGGACGTACTTCAACTTTCATTGACTGCTATGCAGAAAGAGATCTTGCAAACGGAACTTTTACAGAAGAACAGATCCAGGAATTCATTGACCACTTCGTAATGAAATTGAGATGTGTAAAATTTGCACGTACTCCAGAGTACAATCAGATTTTCGCAGGAGATCCTGTATGGGTAACTGAATCTATCGCAGGTGTTGGTGTTGACGGACGTCACATGGTTTCCAAAATGTCTTTCCGTTACCTTCATACACTGATCAACCTTGGTGCATCTCCAGAACCAAACTTAACAGTTCTCTGGTCAACAAGATTACCAGAAAACTTCAAAAAATACTGTGCTAAGATCTCAATCGCTACTTCATCAATTCAGTATGAAAACGATGATCTTATGAGAGTAACGCATGGTGATGATTATGGTATCGCATGCTGTGTATCCTCCATGGTAATTGGAAAACAGATGCAGTTCTTTGGTGCACGTGCGAACCTTGCAAAATGTATGTTATACGCATTAAATGGTGGTGTGGATGAAGTTTCCCACAAACAGGTAGGACCTAAGTACCGTCCAGTCACTGGTGATGTTCTCGATTACGATGATGTTGTTAGCAAATTTGATGATATGATGGAATGGCTTGCTGATGTTTATGTAAATACATTAAATGTTATTCACTATATGCATGACAAATACTGCTACGAAAGAGCGCAGATGGCATTACATGACAGAGATGTTCTTCGTTACTTTGCAACAGGTATCGCTGGTCTTTCCGTAGTAACAGACTCCTTATGCGCTATCAAGTACGCAACTGTAAAACCAATCAGAGACGAAGATGGTGTTATCATCGATTTCGAAACAACCGGAGATTTCCCTAAATACGGTAATGATGATGACCGTGCTGACAAAATCGCACATGACCTTGTTTCAAAATTCATGAAGATGATCAGAAGACATCACACATACAGAAACGGATTCCCTACTATGTCAGTTCTTACCATTACATCAAATGTAACTTATGGTAAAGCTACAGGTAACACTCCTGATGGACGTGTAAAAGGACAGCCTTTTGCTCCTGGTGCAAACCCAATGCACGGACGTGACACACATGGTGCGATCGCTTCTCTTGCATCTGTATCAAAACTTCCATTCCAGGATGCACAGGATGGTATCTCTAATACATTCACTATTATTCCAGGTGCGCTTGGAAAAGATGATCAGGTATTTGCTGGTGATCTTGATATCGAACTTGATTTAAACTAATACATTTTTAACAATAAATTTCTGATGAGAATAGGAAGGTGCAATATGGATGATAGTAAAATGATAGATGACCTGGTCGCAATGCTTGATGCAGGCATCGCAAAAGGTGTCGGCCATGTTAATGTTGATTATGATGAAACACTCAATGCCCCAAAATCTGTTCAGACCCTGGGCTGCACCGATTGTTCCCGTACTCCTACTGCATGCAGCATTCCTACTCTTCATCAGGGACTTGACGATTACAAATAAACAATTCTATTACAGGAGGTAATACATATGTCACAGACAAGCCAGGCTCAGATCAATAATTTAGTATCATTATTAGATGGATATGCTACAAAAGGCGGCCATCATTTAAATGTTAACGTATTAAACAGAGACATGCTTATAGATGCTCAGCAGCATCCAGAAAACTATCCACAGCTTACAATTCGTGTTTCCGGATACGCAGTTAACTTCGTTAAGCTTACAAAAGAACAGCAGAACGACGTAATCAGCCGTACCTTCCACGAAACAGTCTAATTTGGATTAAATGTTTAAATAATGGATTGCTATATCCCATAACATAAAAAGCTCCATCTTATGCGGACAGTTCGAACTGTTCTGCACAAGATGGAGCTTTTCTATAACTTTTTTTTAGAAAGTACTTGACCTGTCGTAGTAATCATGCTATATTAATACTACGTCAGACGTAGTACGACTGTCATAGTATATCTGTCGTAGTAGATTTGAATTTATCAGTTTACTCCATACATTTTATCGGAAGGAGGGTGTTTATTTGATCAGTAGTGACGTAATAAGAGGATATAACGATACTATGATTCTTTTCTTATTATTACATGATGACTCTTATGGGTATGAAATTTCAAAAAATATTAGAGAAATGACTGATGGAAAGTATATCATGAAGGAAACCACACTATACTCTGCTTTTTCCAGATTGGAAAAAAACGGGTATATCTCATCCTATTCCGGTGATGAGACGAACGGCAAACGCCGTACTTATTACAAATTAACCAATGAGGGGTTAGTTTATTACAAAGAGAAATGCCTGGAATGGCAGATCACAAAAGAAGTCGTTGATAAATTTATAAAGGAGATGTGATTATGGAAACAATCAAAAGTTATTTAGACAATATGTTTGCTAATATGCCGAAAACTCCGGCACTAATCAAACTGAAAGAAGATCTTTTAAGCAGTATGGAGGATAAGTATAATGAAATGAAATACCACGGAAAGAGCGAAAATGAGGCCATTGGCATAGTCATTTCAGAATTTGGAAATATTGATGAGCTGATCCGTGAGCTGAATATTGAAGTACCCTCTTCCATGCAGCCTGTACTGCCTGTTATTAAAAAAGAAGAAACAGAACGAATCATTCATGATAAAAAGTTTTTTGGCAATTTAATCGCACTTGGTGTGTTTTTATGTATTACAGCCCCTGCTGTTTTTGTACTCGGAACATCCGTCATGAGTATTCAGATGGGGGAAGACAGTGCTGCTACACTCTTCCTGTTTCCACTTTTTTTAATGATCGCAGTCGCAGTAGGTCTGTTCATATTCAGTGGAATACAACTTGACCAGTATAAATATCTGGAAAGACCATTCGTTCTTGATTATTCACTTACAGAAGTGATCCGCAAGAAAAAAACTTCCTATCTGCCATATTTTACCCTTAAGATCGTTGCTGGTGTTGTGTTATGTATTCTCTCACCACTTACCCTGATCAGTCTGACAGTCTTTGTTCGTGATAACGATTTTTACGGTGCAGTTGGTGTGTTTTTACTACTTATCATGGTCGCATGTGCAGTAACGCTGTTCATCAACGCAGGTACAACAATGGATTGTTATAGGCAACTTTTGCAGGAAGGTGATTACGCTCCCGAACGCAAGGAAGATAAATTGGTCGGAGCTGTCGCATCTGTTGTCTGGCCACTTACCACTGCTGGTTATCTGCTTTGGAGCTTTTTGACCGGAGACTGGCATATTACATGGATCGTCTGGCCAATTATGGGAATCCTGTTTGGAGCTTTTTCAGCAGTTGTCAGTATTATCCGTGGTGATAAGCAATAAGTTGTACTAAATCAGGTACACCGCATGCTAACCAATTGAATTTCCTTCTCACTGATAGTATACTTAAATAGCAGGTTACTGCTTTGACAGGAGGTATGATTATGAGTGGAAGAATACATTCTATAGAGAGTTTTGGAACTGTTGACGGCCCCGGCGTAAGGCTGGTCGTATTTTTACAGGGATGTCCTATGCGATGTGCATACTGCCATAATCCTGATACATGGGATTTAAAGGGTGGAAAAAAAGTAGAAGTTTCAAGAATTATTAAAGATTACGAACGTAATAAAAGTTTTTACCGTGGTGGCGGAATCACAGTGACCGGAGGTGAACCTCTTTTACAGGTTGATTTTTTGATAGAATTATTCAAAGAATGTAAAAAACATGAGATCCACACCTGTATTGATACGTCCGGTATTACGTACAAGGCAGACAATACAGACTATATTCAAAAACTGGATGAGCTTCTTTCCCTGACTGATCTTGTTATGCTTGATATTAAACATATTGACCCTGAGAAGCATGTACATCTTACAGGTCAGCCCAATGAAGGAATCCTGGCTTTTGCTCACTATCTTGACCAGAAAAATATTCCAATCTGGATACGTCATGTCGTTGTTCCGGGTCTGACAGACGATGATGAATATCTATACAAACTCGGATATTTTATTGGTGATCTGAAAAATGTAAAAGCACTTGATGTTCTTCCATACCATTCTATGGGAAAAGCAAAATATGAAATGCTTGGAATGGACTATAAATTAAAATTTGTTCCTGATATGGATAAAAAAGCAGTCGTTGACAAAAAGAAAGTTATCCTTGAAGGGATAAAAAAACGTAGAATCGAGTTAAGGGATCAGACTGAAAAGGCAAAATAGCATGAAAATTCAGTCCTTGTTCTTTCGAAAAATATCTTGATCTTTGAAGCCATTCTACTTGTATTCAGACTCCTAATGTATTAAAATAATATCAGTTACGAAAATCATTTCGGGAACTGAATCAGAAAAAGGAGGACTATTATTATGGCATACGTAATCAGTGACGCTTGTGTTAGCTGTGGAGCTTGCGAACCTCAATGTCCAGTAGGCGCAATCAGCCAGGGCGATACACAATATGAAATCAATGCAGATGCATGCATCAGCTGTGGAGCTTGCGCTAGTGTTTGCCCTACAGGAGCTATTTCAGAAGAATAATCAAGAAGCATCAAAAAAAGACACCTATGTGTCTTTTTTTATTGGTCTTATTTTTGCATGTTTGCAAATTTTGTATAATCCGGAAGCCAGACAAGATTGATCGTTCCAATAGGACCATTTCTTTGTTTTGCTATTATGATCTCTGCAATATTTTTAAGTTCTGTATCTTTGTTATAATAGTCGTCCCTGTAAATGAACATAACAACATCGGCATCCTGCTCGATCGCTCCAGATTCTCTTAGATCCGAAAGCATCGGTCTATGGTCAGGTCTCTGTTCCACAGCTCGGCTCAACTGAGACAATGCTACCACCGGAACGTTCAGCTCTCTTGCAAGCGACTTCAGTGATCTCGATATATCTGAGATCTCCTGTTGTCTTGATTCACTCTTTCCTCTTCCCGACATGAGCTGCAGGTAATCAATAATGATAATGCCCAAGTTATGTTCGAGTTTATATTTTCTGCATTTAGACCTTAATTCAGCAATGCTGATACCAGGCGTGTCATCTATGATCAGGTTTGATTTTGCAATGACTCCGGCGCTTTCGATCAGTTTTTCCCATTCTCCATCAGAAAGATTACCTGTTCTGATATGCTGCGAATCTACTTTGGACTCCAGTGAGAATAAACGGTTCACAAGCTGTTCCTTTGACATTTCCAGACTGAAAATGGCAACTGTTTTATTTTCATGAAATGCCATGTACTGTGCAATATTTAATACAAAAGCAGTTTTACCCATAGATGGTCTTGCCGCAACCAGAATAAAATCCGAAGGCTGAAATCCTGCAGTTCTAAAGTCAAGGTCTATGAATCCTGTTGGAATTCCAGTCACTGAACCTTTGTTTTTTGCTGCCTGCTCAATTTTATCCATGGCATTCATAACGACCTGTCTGATTGAAACATAGTCGCTTGTATTCCTTTTCTGGACAAGCTCAAACGTCTTCTTCTCCGTCTCTTCCAATATTACTTCCAGTGTTTCTTTTCCTGAATAACAGGTATTGGCAATTTCTTCATTCAAGCGTATCAGTCTGCGAAGTGTAGATTTCTCCGCTACGATTCCAGCGTAATATTTTACATTTGCTGAGGTCGGAACTGCTGACAGTAGTTCTCTGACAAACTCAAGGCTGCTCACCTCTGGTGGTGCATCCTTTTCTTTTAAACGGTTCTGCAGTGTGACGACGTCTACCGGTTTCCCTTCTTCATTCAGTTCTACCATTGACTGAAACAAAACTGCGTACTGCCTGCTATAAAAGTCTTCATCCGTAACAATTTCAGAAGCCGCCACAATCGCATCGCGATCCATGATCATAGATCCAATTACAGACTGTTCTGCCTCCAGGCTATGAGGAAGTATTCTTTTTATGATTGATTCTTCAACTGTAGACATAGAACCCCCTCAACTATTTTTCTTCCTGTACTTTTACCTTTAGTGTTCCGGTTACCTGTGGATGTAGTTTTACAGACACCTCATATGCGCCAAAACTTTTTATTGCATCCTGTAGCACGATCTTTTTCTTATCCAGTTCAATTCCATGCTGTTCCTGCGCTGCACGCACGATTTCTTTTGACGAAACAGACCCAAATGTTCTGCCGCCCTCGCCTGCTTTAATATGAACAATTACTTCCAGTTCAGAAAGTCTTTGTGCGAATTGCTTTGACTGCTCAAGCAGTTCAGCTGCCATTTTATCATCATGAGCCTTTTTGAGTCTCAGATCATTCAGATTTTTTGTATTTGCTTCAAGCCCTAGTTTCTTAGGTAGTACAAAATTTCTGGCATACCCATCATTTACTTCTATGATCTCACCCTTTTTGCCAAGTGTTTTTACATCTTCTAATAGAATTACTTTCATTATAAATCACCTTCCTGTATCATACTGTCAAGTATACGTTTCAATGTCTCTTCTGCCTGCAATATTGTAATATCTTCCAACTGGGCACCGGCCATATTCATATGTCCGCCTCCCCCTAGCTTTTCCATGATTACATGCACATTTACTTCATCAATAGATCGCGCGCTAATGTATACACGTCCCTGGTATTCTGTTAAAACGAAACTCGCCTTAATTCCTTTAATATCAAGCAGCTCATTTGCAGCCTGTGCACCGACTATGGTAGGACTTTCGATTCCAGTACTTGGACAGATCGAAATCGCATAGTCATTTCTGTAAATTTCTGCATGTCTTACCGTTTCAGCTTTTGCTTTATAATCAGAAGCATCTTCCCTGAAAAGTTTTCTTACCCTGGTCACATCAGCGCCGTTTCTTCTTAAAAATGCAGCTGCTTCAAAAGTTCTGACTCCTGTTTTCGCAACAAAATTATTGGTATCAATAATAATTCCTGAATATAAACAGTCCGCTTCATTCCCACGGATCTTGATTCCATCTCCAATATACTGAAGTATCTCCGCGACCATTTCACATGCCGATGAAGCATATGGTTCAACATAAGATAGTGTTGCATTTTCTATTACTTCTGAACTCTGTCTGTGGTGATCCAGAACTACGATCGACTTACAGATCTTAAGCAATTCCGGACACTCTGTAATACTTGGTCTGTTCACATCAACGATTACAAGAACCGTATTTGCTCCGGCTGCTTCAATTGCCTGCTGGCTGTTCAAAAACATATCCGTTTCATACTCCTGGTGTCCTGCAAACAGATCAAGGAGAGGCTTCACAGAAGTAGACACTTCGTTGATTACGATGTGTGTTTTTCTTTGTAATGCCTTTGCAATGCAGTATACGCCAATTGCTGCGCCAAAACTGTCAACGTCTGTAAGGTGATGCCCCATAACAATGACTTTATCTTTTGATGAAACGATCTCACGAAGTGCATATGCCTTGACTCTTGCTTTCACACGTGTGTTTTTTTCAACGACCTGGCTTTTACCACCATAATAAGAAAGCGAGTCCATGGTCTTAACGACTGCCTGGTCTCCTCCGCGTCCGAGTGCCAGATCGATCGAAGTTCTTGCAAATTCATAGTTCTGAGAATAGGAAAGTCCATCAAGACCAATTCCTATGCTCAAGGTAACAGACATGTCATTTCCTATATTAACTGTCTTGATCTCTTCCAGTATTTCAAACTTGGTCTCCTGAAGATGTTTTAATGATTTTTTCCTTAAAATTACAAGATATTTATCTTTTTCAGTCTTTTTGATGATTCCATCCAGAGACGCAACATATTTATTTACTTTACGGTCGATCAACGCTACCAGAAGTGATCTTCTGACCTCTTCAATACTATCCAGTGCCTCATCATAATTATCTATATAAATAAGGCCTACTGCCAGACTCTGGTCATCATTTTCCTGCAAAGCATATTTAAGTGCTGTCTCATCAAAAAGATAGAGTGCGATCAGAAATCCTTCATATTCATCCGCTTCAATGATATCACTGTTCTCTATCATTTCACGTAAGGAGATCTTCTTAAGTCTGACTAGAAAATTGCGTTCATCATAAATAATCTCAACTTCACTTTCTTCACGGTCAAGTGGAAGCTTATCTTTTGTTACCGCCGGAAAAAGTTGATTTACAGCTTTTCGCATACATTTATTCTGATAAGTAACATCTTCAAATGCATTATTTACCCAAATGATCCTGCCACTGTCATCCAGCAACGCATGTGGCAGATCAAGCTCTTTTAAAAGCTTCTTCTGAATCTGTCCATATTGTGTTGCAAAGCTGATCAGTTCATTCAGAATAATATTTTTATTGTGATATAACAGTAAAAAATTCACAGCAAAATAAAGGACTACAAAAAGCGACAGAAGGAAACCAGCTTTATAATCAACAAAAAATATTAATACCGTCAGGAGTGCTAATGCAACTCCCAGGAATAAAAAAGCCTGCAGATAAATTTTTAATCTTCCTTTTAGTCTGACTTGTGTCTTCATTGCTATCCCTCATATATTCAGGCGAAATCTGATTCAGCACTTAATGTATTTCTGCCCTTTTCTTTTGATTTATAAAGAAGTCTGTCAACGCGTAAATATAAACTGTCTTTGTCTTCAGCATTTTTTGTAAATAATGCACCGATCGAAATGGTCGCTTCTATCTTGAGCTTACTCTGAAGCGCTTTCGTAAATTGTTCATTCAAAGACTGGATCTTTGCATAAAATCCATCCGCAGACTCAGGATTGATCTTACCAGTCACTGCAAATTCATCACCGCCAAGACGAAAGACCCTGTCTTCCTCTCTGAATACAGATCTGAGCCAGTGCCCTGTCTCTTTCAGGATTTCATCTCCTGTCTGATGTCCAAAAGTATCATTAATCACCTTGAACTTATCCAGATCTATAAAAAGAATGAAAAATGAATCCGGATGTCTTACAATTGTCTCAAGTGTACTATTCCAAGAACTTCTATTTAATAGCTTAGTCAAAGGATCTGTTTCTATGAGCTTGACCATTTTCTCTCTGCTGATCACAATATTGACCAGAACATCATTTACGAGCATAAATGATTTTACAAAGTCTCTTACCTCATGATTCACAAGCCTCTTGGGGAACATAAGAATAATATGGATTTTCTCATCCTGTTCCTGATTTACCTGCGACACTGAAACCGGATAACACATGACTGTGATTTCATCGAACAACGCGTCAAATTCAGTCAGTCCATCACCATTCGTCAGATCCTCTAGCTGATTCAATGTGCGCTGATATAACGTATCTTCAGGCTTCAGATTGGTCAGAATGATGCCTCTGTATACCATCATGGAATGCAGACAGCCTGTGCAGCCAATAATAATATCATTTAATTTTTCCAGATCGATCGTTCTGTCAAAATGTACCAATTTAAGGAGTTCAAAACTCTGCTGTGACTCAGCCAGTTTTCTGGTCAGGATTCTGTTTTCCTCTAATACGATATCTTTAATATTCTCCGGAGAGCCTTTATAACGGTCATAATCGAACATCATTCCATACACCTCAACACCACACGACAATACTTGTTATAAAATATGTGATAAAAATACTGTTTCTCACTATTTCAACTACACAAAACTAATCCGATTATAACATATCCTCCCGTAAACTTCAAATTGGTATCCATTAAAAAAATCTGCCTGAACGGCAGATTTTTCTATTCCGATCTCATTTTGTATCTTCCTTACTGATCTGTTACTTCCAAAAAGATGTTTACGAGCCCCGGATCAAACTGTGTTCCACTACATTTCAGAATTTCTTTTCGCGACTCATCAATCGACAGTGCCGCCCTGTACGGTCTGTCATTTGTCATAGCATCATAAGTATCTACAATGGAAAGAATTCTACACTCAATCGGAATCTCTTCCCCTGCTATTCCAAGCGGATATCCATGTCCATCCCATCTTTCATGATGTTTCAGGATCAAATGTGCAATATCCCTTATCTCAGCAGCTTCAAGTGCGATTCTTTCACCTATTGATGTATGAGTCTTCATGACTTTCCATTCCGTCTCATCAAGTGCTGCAGGCTTTTTTAATATTGCATCCGGAATTCCAATTTTTCCAATATCATGAAATTTTGTCAGAAGTACAAGTCTGTCCATCTGATCCTGGTGCAGTTTCAATTCTCTTCCGATCAAAACAGCCAGATGTTCCATTCTGGAAACATGTCCCTCTGAAACAAAATCCTTTACTTCAAGTGCTTTCATAAAGGCTTTTACAAAAGTGCTTCTTATGCTTTCTTTTTTCAAAAGCTTATTCTGGTACATATTATTATCAGCTTCCTGAAAAATAAATTCAGTATTCACAAAACCTTTTTTGTGAAATGCATAACCGAAAGCAAGAGACAGACCTCTGTTTCCGGCTGTTTTGTTATGTTCCTCGACCAGTGTATTCATGCTCTGTAAAAGAAGTTCGATTTCTTTCTCTGTCGTATTTTCAATAAAAACGCCAAATTCATCTCCACCGATTCTTGCAACCAGTCCATACCCTCCAAAAATCTCCATTACAATTTCAGCGACCTCAACGATCATGAGATCTCCGTTATAATGCCCTAATGTATCATTAATAAATTTCAACCCATTTATATCCACTGATACAATTGCCAGATTTTCATGATATCTGTTTACATAACGTTCCATCTTCTCTTCAAAACTTCTTCTGCTCTGAAGTCCGGTCAATGCATCTCTTTCAACCAGGTACCTCAACTTTTTTTCAAGCAAAATACGATCAGTCATATTTCTTATAATAATCAGGATTTCACCAGATTCCGCTTTTTGGCATCTTGCCTCCAGATAATATTTACTCCTGTCAACAGACATTTCAAATTCTTTTGTGTAAAAGCCAATTCCCTCTGACATCCCCGAAATCATTGATTTCAAAATATTCATTGTCTCTTCATCCTGAAAAATCAGATCTGAAAGCGGGTCTTCCTTTTCAATATCAGAAATCGGATGAATCTCTCCATCCAGTCCACATGTGAACAATGTATCAGGAATCGCAGCAATTAAAGCTCTGTTACTGGCGACTGCCCGTTCCAGACCTATAATTTTTTCCTGTAATTCGGGATAATAATTTTTGCGGAAAGAGTCTTCACCAAGACCAATGATCGCATCCCTTGTAAATGCTTTCCTATCCTTTTTTTCGTAGAATTTGTCCATATACAGTTGTCACCTCTTTTAGGGTAAGCATTCTTGGATTCGTAACAATACATGGATCTGAAAGTGCACCATCGGCAAGCTTATCAAGCAGCTTCTCATCCAGTTCTTCCACGATTGCATAATCGCCTATTCCCAACTGCCTTCTGAGTGTCCTTAACCTGTTTATAAGATTTTCTTTTACTGTTTTTGAATCTATACGTTCTGTTTCAAGTCCCATTACTTTCGCAATTTCAGTATATTTTTCTGATGCCACGTCAAAATTCAGGTCAACTACATGTTCCAGCAACAAACTATTACACTCACCATGCGGCAGGTCCAGAAGTCCGCCAAGGCTGTGTGCCATCGCATGCACTGCCCCCAGACTTGCATTCGAAAAAGCAAGTCCTGCATGAAGAGATCCAAGCATCATTTCATACATTGTTTCAATTGTCCGTTCAGGCTTTACAGCTTCTTCAATTGTCGCATTGATCAGTCTGATCGCTTCTATTGCATGAATATCAGTCAATTGCGAATTAGCATTCGATACATATGCTTCCATCGCATGTGTCAGCGCATCCATACCGGTACACGCTGTCAGATACAGATCCATGGTCATGAGTGGAACGGGGTCGATCAATGCAAGATCAGGAACGACCTTCTTACTGATGATCGCCTTTTTCACATGATTGGAGGTATCACATATGATGGCAAACTGTGATACATCTGCAGATGCGCCGGAAGTCGTTGGAATGGCAATCAATGGTGGTCCAGGAAGATTAATTTCATCAACACCTTCATAATCTAAGATCTCTCCTCCATTTGATGACACAATACTGATTCCCTTTGCACAGTCGATCGGGCTTCCACCGCCTATCGCAATGATCAGATCACATTTATAGTCAAGGAACATCTCTGCCCCTTTCATTACTTCATATTCTCTTGGATTTGATGTCACGTCATTGAATATTACCGGACAAATATGATATTTTTCAAATTCCGCAAGTATATCTGCAAACCAAGGCTGCATTTCCAGGTTACGATCCGTTACAATCATTGGCTTTTTGGATGCAAAATGGCCAATATATCTTCCAATCATAAGTCTCGCATCAACTCCCATAATAATCTCAGGAGCAACAAATTTTCTCAATTCTGTTATAGTATTCATAAAACGATACCTCCCCTTGCCACAGATTATTCTATAAAATAAGCTTACATTTTTTACATCTATTTGTCAATTGAAGTTCTTTTTTCAGTCAATTTCAGTATTTTGTATAAAAAAACCGTCATTCAAATGAATGACGGTCGACTGATTAATCCATTGTATAAGGCATCAGTGCTACGTGACGTGCTCTCTTAATTGCTACAGTAAGAGCTCTCTGATGTTTTGCACAGTTTCCTGTGATTCTTCTAGGAAGAATTTTTCCTCTTTCAGATACGTATCTTTTTAATTTATTAACATCTTTGTAATCGATTGAACTATCTTTTCCACAAAATACGCAAACTTTCTTTCTTCTGCGCATTCCGCCTCTTCTCTTCATAGGAGAATCGGACTTCTCTGCTCTATTATAAGCCATAATATTGCCTCCTATCTAAATTTTATTATTAGTTGAATGGCAATTCTTCGTCTATTCCATCAGGAATATTCATGAATCCATCGCCAATGGATGTATTCTCTGCTCTACCCTGATTGCCGGAAAATCCACCTTCAGAACCGGAATTTTTGCTTTCTGCAAACTCCTGATCTTCTACTACTACATCTGTAGTATATACTTTCACGCCTTCTTTGTTCGTATAGCTGCCTGTCTGAATTCTTCCGGAAATGGCTACTTTGGTTCCTTTGCGGAAATATTTTTCAGCAAATTCTCCAGCTTTGCCAAATGCTACACAACCGATAAAGTCAGCTGTTGCTTCATCGCTGTTTCGATTAAATCTGCGATCAACTGCGATTGTATATCTTGCAATTGCCATTGCATTGTCACCCTGAGAATATCTTACCTCTGGATCCCTTGTCAAACGCCCCATAAGAATTACTTTGTTCATACGCTCTCCTTATCTTAAGCCTCGTCCTGTCGTACGCACAAATATCTGATCACATTGTCCATAATACGGATACGACTTTCGATCTCCGCTGGAACAGTAGGTTCAGCATCGAATTTGATGAAATAGTAAAAAGCTTCTTTCATCTTCTGAACTTCGTAAGCTAATCTCTTCTTACCCCATTCATCCACGTTTGTAATTTGTCCACCGAAACGTTCAACGTAGCTTTTTACTTTTTCTAAAGTAGCTGCTCTTTCATCGTCTTCGATTTTAGCGCTTACAACAACGGCTAATTCATACTTGTTCATTTTGTTACCTCCTTTTGGTCTCTGGCCCTCCCTTAACAGAAGAGCAAGGAATGTATTGCCGAAATACGGCATTTTTTTATATCACAGGTATCTATGATAGCATAACAGTTCCTTTAATTCAAGCTTTTTTCGATTTTTTCCACAGCATTTTGGAGGAAATCACCTTCAAATTCTTCAAATCTCTCCTGATTGATCAGTCCTGTGATCGCAGTATCAATTGGAATTCTTCCGAGGATCTCAAGTCCCGTCTCCGCTGCTATTTCGTCCAGATTGCTCTCACCAAATAAATTGATCTCTTTTCCACAATCAGGACATTTGACATAGCTCATATTTTCTATCATTCCCAATACCGGGATGTTCATCTGCATAGCCATATAATATGCCTTTTTCACGATCATGGACACCAGATCCTGAGGAGAAGTAACAATCACGATCCCATCGAGCGGAATTGACTGAAAAACAGTAAGCGGAACATCTCCAGTTCCAGGAGGCATGTCAATAAATAAATAATCCAGCTCACCCCAGTTTACATCTGACCAGAATTGTTTGACTGCATTGGCAAGAACCGGACCTCTCCATATTACAGGCGCTTCTTCATCTTCAAGAAGAAGATTGACCGACATGACTTTCATATCGTTTCTTGTATGAAGCGGAATAATTCCGGTTTCATCAGCAATTGCTTTGTCATGGATTCCAAACATCTTTGGTATGGAAGGTCCTGTGATGTCTGCGTCCAGTATCCCGATTTTTTTATCTTTTCCACACATGGAAACTGCGAGCATTCCAGTGACAAGCGATTTCCCTACACCGCCTTTTCCGCTGACGATCCCAACTACTTTTTTTACGTTGCTTTTACTATTTTGATTCACTCTGAAGTCGGGAACCGTATGGCTCTGGCCCTGACTGCTGCATCCTTCACAAGAATCCTTCGAACAGCCGCTTACACCACAGCCTTCCTGATTTCTTTCCTCTGTCATGATAATGTCTCCTTTTTTCTAATTCCTTTGGTATTTTTTTCAACCAGCTTCCTGGCCACCATGACCTGGTGTCCGCATCCCACACATTTCAGTCTAAAATCCGCACCTACTCTTAATACTTCCCACTCATGGCTCCCACAGGGATGGGGTTTCTTCAGTTTTACAATATCACCAACCTGATATTCCATCGGCTCTGATCTCCTTCTACCTGATTTTTATTTTGTTCATTTTTCTGACCTGGCAAAGCAATTAACAATTATTGTCTAAATAAGCTCCAGCACTTTGCCTATGCTATCATTTATAACAAGATCAGCTCTGCTATCCTGTGCCGTTGGTGTTTTATTGATCAGGATCAGTTTATTACCTCTATAATAGTCAATCAGACCTGCTGCCGGATAAACAGCGAGTGATGTGCCTCCAACAATCAATATCTCTGCATTTTGAATGTACTCTACTGCTTTGACCATCGTTTCGTTATTTAACGACTCTTCATATAGCACAACATCCGGTTTGACCGGTCCTCCGCAGGTGCAGACAGGTACATCCATCTGCGACATGACTTCATCTAGCGAATAGAACTTCCTGCACTTTTCACAATAGTTCCTCAAAACGCTTCCGTGAAGTTCTAACACTTCTCTGCTTCCCGCTGCCTGATGCAGTCCATCAATGTTCTGCGTGATAACTGCTTTCAGTCTGCCTTCTGCTTCCAGCCTTGCAAGTACCTGATGTGCAGAATTGGGAACTGCATCCCTATAGATCATTTTATTTTTATAGAACCGGTAAAATTCTTTTCGATTCCTCATATAATAGGTATGGCTTAAAATTGTTTCAGGTGGCTGATCATATTCCATATTATAAAGTCCATCTGTACTTCTAAAGTCCGGAATTCCACTTTCCGTTGACACTCCGGCGCCTCCAAAAAAAACAATATTTTCACTTTCACTGACCCACTTTTTAAAGATATTGATCTCTTCCTGATTCATGGCGTTCACCTCTGATAATCAGTATAGCACAAAAAAAGAGAGATGCAATTCCAAAAAAGAATTGCATTTCCCTTATTTATCACAATACAAGTGTTTCATAAATCAGATGCTTAAAATCGGCCTTTACATTCGCCTCACCCAGCACGAACACTCCCAGAATACAGCCTGTGAAGCCTCCTGCTGCTTCCGTTGAATAGCGACATAAGTCTATATTATCCGCAAGAAGATGAAACTCTCTGTCACCTTCATATCTAAAAAAAAGTTCCCCTTTTTGCTCCTGTGCAATAAACTTGATTTCCAGAACGCCTCCGTGCACCAACATCTGTGCCATAGTACTATTACATTTTCCGTCTTTGCTTTCGACGGTCAGCAGGTCGCCTTCAGGATGGTATTTTTTATAAATCATCAAGTTAGACTCTTCGTTTTGAAACAATACAAGTCCTGCCTTTTCGCCCTCTGTTTCAGGTTCGAATTCCATTTTAGTGCGAACACAGTAGTGATACCCCTTCTGTCGGACTCCAATCATGGAAACAGGACAGATATCCGAAAATGATCTGCTGCCTGCATAAAGCCTTACCCAGCCACTTCTCTCATTTAAATCAGCAGCACGAAGACCTCCTCTAAGGCTCACAAGATTCTGCGTTAGTATTCCGTTCCTAAATCCATAAACCTCTTTCTCCACCTTATTGGATATTTCAATAAGCCGATCCGGTAATGTAACATATTCCTCCAGTTTACCAATCCCTTGGTTTACGACAGGCCATCCTTCTTCCCAGTTCACTTTCGCAAGAAAAGTTTCTCGTCCAAGTGAAGTAAACCCTTTACACGGACGCATTCCAAGCATTACCATATACCACTTTTCTTCCTGTGTCTGAACTAGGTCTCCATGTCCTACGCATTGAACCGGATAATCTTTCCCAAGATGTCTGTGCGTCAAAATAGGATTCTTTGGATCTCCTTCGTAAGGACCTAATATACTTTTGCTTCTCACCACCATAATGCTATGGTTACGTTCCGTTCCACCCTCCGCTGTAAGTATATAATAATATCCTTCTTTTTTATATAAATGTGGTCCTTCCGGCCAGTAAGCGTTACGCATGGCACCCTGCCACACCGAACTGCTCTGTCCAGTCAGTTTCATTTGTGTTAAATCAACTTCCTGGATATAGATCTCCCAGTTACCAAAGTATTTTTCCCCTTCCGAGTTCGGTCTGGTTCCAATATAATAGCATTTATCATCTTCATCAAAGAACAGACTCGGATCGATCCCAGGAGCAGCATCACCAAGCATATATGCATCTGACCACGGACCTGCCGGATCTTCTGCTGTAATGATAAAATTACCTCCATCAGGTACATTTGTTGTAATAATATAAAAAAGACCTTTATGGTACCTGATCGTAGGTGCATAAATGCCCTGTGAAACAAGGCATTTATCAAGTTTGATCTGATCAGTGCGATCGATCGCATTTCCGATCTGATTCCAGTGCTCCAGATCCCTGCTATGAAATACCGGAATCCCTGGAAAATAAGCAAAACTTGAATTCACCAGATAATAATCATCTCCCACCCTGCAGATGGAAGGGTCTGGATAAAATCCACTGATAATAGGATTGCAGACTTTGCGCATACTTCCCCCTATAGAATCAGGTCAATCGCAAAACATTGATTTCCTGTCAGTTCTGTGCTTCTTTTATCAGGCTGACTTGTTCCTGCATATAGCCTGAATGTTCGGCTGTCAATATATCGCTTACCAAGATCATTTACAACGGTCAGAGAGCTGACCGGTATTGAAATACTATATTGTTTCTCTTCACCAGACTTTAAGAATACCTTCTTAAACCCACAAAGGCTGTGATTCTTCACTGCATGTTGTGACTCCAGATCTTTAATATATATTTGAAGGACATCTTTTGTATCTCTGTTTCCTTCATTTTGAAGTGTTACTTCAATCTCTATCGAGCCATTCTCATTAATTTCCTGCTTTATTTCATCCGGTGTAGATCGCAGCAATGCATTTTTTACTTTAACACTGCTATATGTTAATCCATATCCGAATGGATAGAGCGGTTCCTTTTCAAGATAACGGTAAGTTCTGCCTTTCATGGAATAATCTTCAAACTCTGGCATTCCTTCCAGATCTCTGTAAAATGTAACAGGCAGTTTTCCTGAAGGCGAACAATCTCCGAATAAGATCGAAGCAAATGCTTTACCGCCCCCTGCACCGGGATACCATGCCTGAATGACCGCTGCTGCTCTTTCCTGCGCCACACTGAGATCAATTGCACTTCCGGTCATATTGCAGACAATAACAGGTTTTCCAACTGAGAGGACTGCCTCCAGAAGTTCTCTTTGTACCATTGGAAGCTGAAGGTCTTCTTTATCTCCTGAAGCATAACTATTTCCAGTGTCACCCTCTTCTCCTTCCAGTGTTTCATCAAGTCCAAGGCAGAGTACAACTACATCACTATGTTTTGCAACGATTTTAGCTTCAGAAATTCTATCCTGTCTTTCCCCAAGATGTTCCACCCTGTCCTGAAACAGGTGACATCCCTGAGAATACAATACGCCAATTTCATCTCCGGCTTCTTCTCTGATTCCCTCAAGAATCGTTTTGTTCACTGAAGATGTTCCATGATAATTTCCTATTAATGCAGCTCGGCTATCCGCATTTGGACCAATTACACCAATATAATTCAGGCTGCTTTTATCAAGGGGCAATGTCCCATCATTTTTCAGTAAAACAATACTCTCTTTTGCTGCCTCTACCGCTAAAGTCTGGTGTCTTTCACATTCTACATTGTAGTATGTGATCTGGTCATATTCACTTCCTTCAAACAATCCAAGCAAATATCTTGTTGTAAACAGTCTGACTGCTGATTCAGTAATTGTTTCTTCTGTGACCAGACCTGTCTGATACGCTTTCAGGACATGAAGATATGTGTTGCCGCAGTTTAGATCGCAGCCTGTATTTAATGCAAGTGCTGCTGATTCTTCTGGTGTGCTTGTGACCATATGATGTTCATGAAAATCCCTGATCGCCCAGCAATCTGAAACATAATGTCCCTGGAATCCCCATTCATTTCTCAGGATGTCCACCATAAGCAATTTACTAGCGCAGCAGGGTTCTCCGTTCGTTCTGTTGTAAGCTCCCATGACCGCTTCTACTTTTCCCTCTTTTACACACATTTCAAAGGCAGGAAGATAAGTTTCTCTTAAATCTTTTTCATTTACGACTGCATTGAACTCATGTCTTAGAGCTTCCGGCCCCGAATGTACTGCAAAGTGTTTGGCACAAGCCGCTGATTTCATGGTCTCGCCATCACCCTGTAGCCCTTTGATAAAGGTCACTCCCAGTCGGCCCGTCAGAAATGGATCTTCGCCATAAGTCTCATGGCCTCTTCCCCATCTTGGGTCTCTGAAAATATTAACATTTGGTGTCCAAAAGGTAAGTCCTTTATAAATATCTCTGTCTTCTTCCTTCGAAAACTGATTGTATTTTGCGCGTCCTTCTATAGCTGATGTTTCGGCTATCTGAAACAACAATTCTTCATGAAAGCTTGCAGCCATGGCTATTGCCTGTGGAAAACTGGTCGCAGTACCTGCTCTGGCTATTCCATGCAATGTTTCATTCCACCAGTTATATGCAGGTACCTGAAGTCTTTCAATCGCCGGAGAATTATATCGCAATTGTGATGCTTTTTCTTCTATCGTCATTTTTGATACGAGTTCTATCGCTTTTTTTCTTGCACTCTCTCTGTTCATTATACCTTCTCCAACTTCATTATGGTATGGATACTATCTCCCCCGGCTGAATCGTTTTTACTTGATCCTCCACATTCACGAAGATAGTTTTTGCAGAAGGGTTGTATATTGTTCTACAATCTGCAGAACAAACCAGTCCCCTCACTGCTGTTAAATACTCTTTTATTTCAATATTTGTTGCAAACCAGACTTCGCTGCATTTTCTCAGTCTGTTACACATCTTTTCAAAAAATACCCAGCTCTTCTCTCTCTCAAATTCAAAACTGTGTCCCCATACATAAAGCAGGGGCAATCTGCTGTATTCCGGCTGATTTTCAAATCGTTCGATCAATTCTTCAGATAATCTGTTGTGATGACAGGTTGGTTTCCATTTCATCCAGTCACCAGGCACTCCAAATGAATCTGACTCATCAACCGTTCTCCCATATTCCATGCCAAGCCCGCTCAATACCTTTATGACACCTTCAGAATAGTCTCCAAAAGGATAGGACAATCCCCTGATTGGGTATCCTGTAATCTTTTCGAGTATTTTACGTTCCTCCATAATTTCAAAGGACAGCTCTGTTTCTGACAAATGTGTCATGAATGGATGCGAATATCCGTGACAGGACACCTCATGCCCAGCATAAAGTTTACCTGTTTCATCCGTCCTCACGAACCCTTCCCGGTCGAGTGTCCCGGCATTTATATGAAATGTTGCCTTTAATTCATATCTGTTAAATATCTCAATAAGTCTGCGGTCATACTCCTGATTGTCGTCATAACTGAAGGTGCATGCTTTTTTCCTGCCACCCGGGTACAAATAATGCAACATATCGATTATCCCTTTACTGCTCCCGCCGTAAGACCTTCTACGATCTGGTTACTAAAAATACTGTACACAATAATTGTTGGAATCACTGCAATTACGATCGCTGCGAACATCTGAACATAATTCGTTGAATAAGGACCAACAAAATAAGTCAGCGTTACAGGTAGTGTTTTCTTGTCAACGTCTGATATAAATACCATGGCTAAAAGCAGTTCATTCCAGTTATTTACAAAAGTCATCAGACCTGTTACAAAAAGTCCGGTTTTTGCAAGTGGTAAACCAATTCTGAAAAAACATCCGTAAATGGAACATCCATCCATACACGCTGATTCAAATAATTCGCCCGGCATATTTCTAAAAAATCCGACCATGATAAAAATGGTCATCGGGAGTGAAAATGTAATATATGGAAGAATAATTCCAAGTAGTGAATTATTCAGCTGCACTTTGGCAAAAGTAACAAATAGTGGGATCAGAATACAGTGTACCGGAACCATCATTCCCAGTAAAAAGTATGTCATTACTGTTCCTGAGAGTTTCCATCTCATTCTTCCGATCGCAAATGCCGCCATTGTTCCAAACAACATACTGCATACAAGCGTAGCTACACATACAATGATCGAGTTAACAATTGCAATATTTAATTTACCAATACCCCATGCGATCTGAAAATTCTCCCATTGAATCGCTTCAGGTATTGCAAATGGAGAGGAAAATACTTCTGCATTTGTTTTTACCGAAACGGAGAACATCCATAAAAGCGGAGCAATATATACTACCGCAAGCAGAATCAGGAAGGTATAGATTAAAATTTTACTGATCGAGATTTTTTTACTTAATTTCATTTCATCATTCCCTCCTACATTTCATAATCTTCTACTTTAATACTTCTATTAATGATAAAAGTGACAAATAAACACATTGCCAGAAGCACAACTGAAATGGCACTTGCATATCCATATTTAAAATACTGAAATCCTTCATTATACAGATGTGTCGCAAGAACGTCTGTTTTATGATTTGGTCCGCCCTGTGTCATGTTATAGATCAGATCAAAAAACTTCAAAGAACCTATACAGGTAAGTGAAATAGTTGTTTTTGCCATAGGCTTGATCAAAGGCATTGTAATATTTTTAAATGCCTGCCATTTGTTTGCGCCATCAATATAGGATGCTTCATATAAGCTTGACGGAATCCCTGCGATCGCTGCCATATAGAGCATCATGGTCGTTCCGACATATTGCCAGGTAGCAACGGTACCGATCACCCACATTGGTAAGGGGATAAACCCTTTAGCATCCATGAGCCATAGTGGACCCTGTATTCCAAAAATTGCAAGGATCTGATTCAGACCCATTTTAGGATTTAATAAAAAACTGAATAATAATCCAAGTGCTGCAGATGACAGTACACATGGAAGGTAATATATATTTTTAAAGAGATTCTTACCTTTCACAAGATTTGAAAGGATTACAGCAAGGAATAAACCAATCACCTGCTGCGTTACCAATGAAAATGTTGTAAAAAATAATGAATTCTTAATTGCCGTTTTCATAATATCGTCATTCGTAAATAGTTTGATATAATTTGCAAAACCCACAAACTGAGGGGGTGTCAGTGCATTCCATTCGCAAAGAGAAATATAGACTGCATAGGCAATCGGCACAAGCAGTATGATAGTAAATAAAATACCTCCAGGAGCAATGAACAGGCAGATCGCTTTTTTGTCCCGAAATAATTTTTCCATAAAATCCAGTCTCCTTTATAGAAGTATACGGGATTAGTATCCCAATCCCGTATACCTGTTACTTCATTTATTTGTTATAAACATTTTCCTCATAAAATTTCTGAATATCTGCCAATCCATCTTCAGGTGTGATGTCACCCATTACAATCGATACCATCGTATTGTCAAATTTGTCTCCAGCTTCAACCGATGCAAGAGATTCATTGTAGAATCCAAATGTACCTGTTAAAGTTTTCATAATATCCTGTACATAGCTTAACTGTTTTGGTGCTTTTGAGTAATCAACTTCTACATCAATAATTGGCATTTTACCAGCGATCTCAGCAGTTGCTTTCTGCGCTGTTTCCCCTGTGAATTCTTTTAAAAGAGCGATACAAGCATCAACATTTTTTGTATTTTTTGATACAAGAAGGTTATCTGTTTTAACGATCCATCTATTTGGATCAGATCCACCTTCAACACCTGGGAACTGGAATACACCACATTTATCCTGCATTTCAGGAGCATTACCATTGATCTGAGAGATTGCCCATGATCCCTGGATCAGCATTGCTGCTTCTCCATTATAGAAGTTTGCTGTAGCCTGGTCATTGCTGTCACCAAGATATGTTGGCTGGAAATATTTTGATAATTCAACCAGTTTGTTTGCTGCATTCACATAGCTTGGATCTGTCCATTTTACTGAACCATCTGCAACACCTTTTAAGTTGTCAGGACCGCCTTCTCTATCGCAAAGGTAACCTGCCACCATCGAGAGACACCAAGGTGTTCCGGCACTGATACTAAGTGGAGAATAGCCTGCATCCTGGATCTTCTGGCATACATCCATGAACTCTGTCCAAGTAGTTGGAGTACTTACACCAACTTCTTCAAAAATCTCTGTATTATAGAAAACACATGCTGCTGCAAAGTTTGTTGGAACGCCCATGATCTTTCCATCATAAGTAAGTCTTTCAAAAATACCGCCTGTGAAACTGTCATTCCACGCTGTATCTTTAGCAAGGACATCTGTAAGATCCATAACAACATCTGCTTCAACATACTGTGTCATATTAGGACCTGGATTACAGATCCACACGTCAGGAGCCTGTCCTGCTGCGATCAGTGCATTTAATTTTGTATCATATTCTTCCAGGTTAGTTGTAATAACATTTACATGATATCCATTGTCAGCTTCATTAAATCTTTTGATTGTCTCTGCATACTGCTGTGACATAAGATCTTCTGTTGCTTCCAGATCATCCCAGAACATCCATGTGATCTCCACATCACCTTCACTTGCTGGTGCTGCTTCTTCTGCAGGTGCTTCTGCTTCTGTTGTTGCTGCTGCAGGTGCTGCTGCTTCTTCTGTTTTGCTTCCACATCCTGATAACAGACCAGTCATCATTGCTGTCGAAAGTAATACTGCCAATACCTTTCTCATTCTCATAACTAATAACCCTCCTTGAAATTTAGTTGCTTAACACTACATTCAGATTATAGCAAAGCCTTGTCATGATATCTTTCAAATAATTGCCTTTTGAATATCAATTATTGCTATTAAATTATTGGTTCTTATGACTCTTTTTACACTTTATACAATTATTAGATGTTCATTTTATCTATATTGCATAATATCAAATCTTATACACCTCATTTTACGGCATTTTTCACTTTATCATTTGCATATTTTAAATAATATGTTATGATATCATCATTATTAAATCGCAATTATTTAATGTTATAAAATTGATATTTTTACTCAAAGTGAATAAATAAAGAAAAAGGGCAGGGTGGCTGAAACTATGATTGAAAGACTTGAGGGAATTCACGAAACCGTTAATTTCAAAAAAAATACAGGACTGCGCCTGTATGATAATAAAGAATATGAAACTTATCCGCCCCACTGGCACACCCCCATGGAAATCATATATGTATTAGATGAGGAGTATTCTGTTACCTGCAATAATATAACCTTTCAACTGAAGGAAGGAGATTTCCTGCTGATCACACCAGGCGTGATCCATAGCATGAATCATCCTTACAAAGGAAGACGATTCATCTTACAGGCTGACTGTAATCTGCTCAGAAGCCTCAAGGATATGGAAGCAACATTGTCTATTATAGCACCGGCACTTCATCTGACTCCTGAAAATGCACCTTACGTTTATCCAGTCATCAAGGAAACCATCTTTTCCATCTATGATGAATATATAGCGGAAGCCCCATTAAGCGAAAGCGCGGTCTATATGATGCTCATTCAGATGCTGATCCACATCGGGCGAAATCATACACTGAATAATGAGTTATCCTATTCCAATGACACCAAGCAAAAAGAATATACAGAAAAATTCTTATCTATCTGTGATTATATCAATAACCATTGTACTGAAGATCTGACACTTGATGAGATGGCTGCCATGGCTGGATTCAGCAAGTATCATTTCACAAGGCTTTTCAAGCAGTTTACCAGTATTTCATTCTACCGTTACCTGAACCAGAAACGAATTGCCGTAGCGGAAACGTTGCTTATTGACCCAAATGTCAGCGTGACAGAAGCGGCACTCCGTTCAGGATTTAACAGTCTTTCAGCCTTTATCAGAATGTTTAAAATCATAAAAGACTGTACACCAACGGAATTTTGTAATATGTATTCCCGTTAGCTACAGTCTTCCAGATAATAAATCTTTGATCAATGCAAATCCTTCCCTTACAAGATAGTTAGGAAGCAATACTTTTGTACATTTTGCCGGCATTGGAATGCAACTTCCATAGCCGGCTTTTTTTGCAAGACGAAGTGCACGAAATATATGAAAATTCGTTGTCAGAATTCCAATCTGCAGCATTTCTACACGATATCCATAATCAGATAATATCTGTTTCGAAAACATCAGATTTTCATAAGTATCTCTTGAACATTTTTCAATCACGATCCGATCTTGTGCGATTCCTTTTGCAGCCAGATAGGCTCTCATTCCTTCTGCTTCTGTCATGGGTTCATTTTCTCCCATTCCACCACTGACAACGAGGATGCTTTCAGGATTGAGTCGTGCAACATCATTTGCCAGATCCAGTCTGCTTTTTAATGTTTTTCCGGGACCATTTTTATTCAGCTGTGCCCCCAGTACGATTATGACATCCGGTATTTTGTCATATTTTTTACACATAGCTGACAGAATCAACATCTCTGCCATCAAAAAACATAACAATACTAAAAATAAAATTAGACGGATCCCATCTCTTAACATGCCCGGTAACTGCATTTCATTCAAAAGAATTCCTGTGGGTTCTGACACTATGATCATAGTGCCTGTAATAAGCCAAAAAACAGGAAACTTTGATTTCAATCCTGTATTTACCGCAACAATAAAAAAATAAAGCACACAAAACAATCCAATCAGCATCATGTCAGATCAATTACCAACCTAGCATTCAAGTGTTTTTGCCAGTTCAAATTCATCCTGAATTTCTTTCGGTGGCTCCTCTGTTAACAACGATACCACAACAATAAATAAACAGGAAGTTAAAAATGCCGGCATTAATTCATAAATACCAAAAACTCCACCCATAGGTTTTAAGACAAGCTTCCATATGAATACCATGATGCCTCCGGCAAGCATGCCGGCAATTGCACCTTTATGATTAATACGTTTCCAGAATAGAGAAAATAACATCAATGGTCCAAATGTTGCCCCAAATCCTGCCCATGCAAAGCTAACAATCGTAAAAATGGCACTTGTGTCATCCAATGCAATCACAATTCCGATCAATGCAACAGTAAGAAGTGCAATTCTTGAGATCATAAGAACTTTTTTATCATCTGCATCCTTTTTAATAATTCCCTGATAAATATTTTTCGAAAAAGCGGAAGCAGCAATCAAAAGGTAAGAGTCAGAAGAACTGATCGTTGCTGCAAGGATTCCCGCCATTACGATACCTGCCGGAACCGGATGTAACAGTGATGTTGCCATGATAATAAATATACTTTCCGAATCACCTGCTGTCTGAAGTGCTGTTGGGTATAATGCACGTCCAATCAGACCGATCAGCACTGCTGCTGTTAGGGAAATAGCACACCATGTTGTTGCAATTCTTCTGGATTCTGTTAATTCTTTTGTTTTTCTAATTGCCATGAATCTAAGGAGTACCTGTGGCATACCAAAGTATCCAAGCCCCCAGGACATAGTAGATACGATCGTGATAAGCGGATATGCTGCCTTGTCACCAAACACAGGAATATTGTTCACGACCTGCTGTGTCCCATCCTGAACTGTCGGAGATGCAATACTGAAGAACTCAAGAAATCCCGGGAAAGACTGAACATTTGCAATCACCTGCGCAGGACCACCTGTAACGGCGGTTCCAATTCCAACAATTACAGTCAATGCACAGATCATAACAATTGCCTGCATAAAATCCGAAGCACTTTCTGCCAGGAATCCACCCAGAAAGGTGTATACAATAACAAAGATAGCACCTGCCAGCATCATTGGAATATACGGCATATTGAAAAGTCTGGAAAATAGTTTCCCACATGTAACAAAACAACTTGCTGCATATACAGAAAAGAAAATAAGGATAAAGCTTGATGCAATGAACATGATGACTTTATTCTTTTCCTTAAATCTGTTTGAGAAAAAGTCAGGAACCGTGATTGAATTACCTGCAATTTGTGAGTACTTTCTAAGTCTCTTTGCAACGATCAGCCAGTTTACATATGTTCCAATTGCAAGACCAATGGCTGTCCATGCAGCATCCGCAAGTCCGCACCAGTAAGCAACTCCTGGCAGACCCATCAAAAGCCATCCACTCATATCAGAAGCTTCCGCACTCATGGCAGCGACCCATGGTCCTAATGATCTTCCTCCAAGAAAATAATTTTCAGTACTCTGGTTTGCCCTTTTGGCAAAGAAAATACCAATCGCGATTACAATCGCGCAATAGCCGCTCATAGCGACCAACATCTGAATAGAACTCGACATATAGCACCCTCCTGTAAGTTTTCATCATGCAAAGATAAAAAAAACGCCCAAAGCTGATCCTTCTCAGCTTAGGGCGAATTCACTCCGCGTTACCACCTAATTTCAGTAAAAACTGCACTCTACGGTACACAATATACCTTTTCTCTTTAACGGGAGAATCCCGATGAAGCCTACTTGACTGATATTCGTCTTTGGGTTCACAGCTCCGAGACTGGTTCATCGTATCATCATTGAAGTTTTTCACCTTCCAACTTCTCTCTGAAAAATCCGATATGATTACTATCTCTCTTCTTTGCCTTTACATGAATGATTAGTAAGAATTTAGCACATTAACGTGATATTGTCAAATACTTTTCATTTTATTTTACTACCTATCTTTTTTTCAATTCTCCAACCAGGGATTTCACCATCTTCACTCCAGTATTCATCGATCGATTCAATCTTTTCATCTAAAACTCTGATGAAAGATATCGCATGAAATGAAGGTGCTCCACCAACCGCAAAAACATGAACTACCGTAATATATAGAGAATCCAGCTTTTCGATCCGGTCAAATTTGCAATTCCATGTTCCTGGGTACTCACAATTCGCTCTGATGAACTCTTCTACATTAAATTTTTCATTTGTATTGTGCCAGCACACTACTGCCTCTTCATGAAAGTAAGTTTTTATTTCATGCTCTTTTTGTTTTACAACGGCATCCCAATATGCTTTGAGATCAAATTTTTTTTCTTCCTTTAAGCCCAGTTCTTGTACCATCAAATATCTCCCTTTATACTTTTTATAAATTCATTTTTCTCCTGTTCCGATGAAAACAGAGCAAACCAGTCACATATTTCAACCGCAAAATCAACAAATGCTGTTCCGTGTGCTGTAATGATATTCTGCTCTCTGACAACGCGTCCGTCGATATAATTTGCTCTGGCAAACGGATCCGTTTCACCAAATAATTCCCGACATTTTCCATCCCATTTCTGAATTGGAGTTGTGTATTTTACATTTTTGAGCATTCCTGCTTTTGCCAACAACAATGTACCTGCACCACAAATACCTGCGATAAGCTTCTTCTGCAGGTTCAGCTCTATTAACAATTGCTGCAGTTCTATCCTGAGTTCTCCGAACCAGCCTCCACAAATAATAATTCCATCTAGCTCTTCCGCTGCTAATTCTGAAATCTTTTTATCTATTTCATATCGAAGACCAGAACGCCCTTTTACACTCTGTCCATCATAAGATACTGCTATGACATCCTTCCCTGCGTCAGCATGTAACAAATGTGTTATAAAAGTAATCTCATAATCTGTCATTTCCTCGAACATAAATAATGCTACTTTATTCATTTTGCTCCATCCTAAAATCTTGATTTTTCATAATTATAGGGTATGCTTGTCCCTACCACGACATCCTCGATCTTTTCAATGATAAGCCAATCATCCATATTACCCTGATGATCGAACACAAGTGGTGGCGTAATCGCAGATATCTCTTTGAATTCAACCAAACATAAGCATTTCTTATGCCAGCGTTCCTTTTGTTTTTCTGAAAGATTTAATTTACTTTGATTTTCTTCTAAAATCTGATTCATTTCTTCCTCAGATAGTTTCACAAAATTCTGTACTGATGTTACAGTTGCTTTTGCAGAAATCTGACCAGTCCCTTTTTCCATAAAATAAAGTATTTCGTTTTCAAACACTCTGCTATGAGGTATCTTTCTCCCCGCTGCACCTCTTACTACCATCGTCTTGTTTGCGTTTTTAATCTTATCCAGAACCTTTTCTCCTGCTTTTCCAGCATTGTCACAATAGACCAAATGTACCATTTTATCCCCCTTATATAGAATGTGCCGTGATGATCGTATAACTATGAGAATTCACTGTTATTCTGCACTTACCATTGGTAATATACCAATTTTTACCCTCTTTAATAATATGGCTGTTATGATCAGTAATCATATTTCGGCACCATAAAACGATATCGTCTGTTTCAAGGCTGAGATTTTTTCTGATCCTGACAGCCCCCAGATCTGTTGTATGGATACGATGCAGATTCTCTTCTAAAATTCGTTTCGCATCCTCGATTTCAGAATTGACATCACTTGCATAGTTAATGCTTAATTGAAGTATTGTTTTATCACCTGGTTTATCTTCTGGTTTATTTTTCATGCATACCATTTTGCCGGACTCTACTCCAATATCATTGGCTATCACTTCACATTTTGTCATTAGCAGAAAATAAATGTTTTTCTTCTCTTCACTTAAGCATTCATAATTAGCCTGACCCTTTGAAATAATCATGTCAGCCTTATTATAAACCTCTTTAAATTCTGAACTTACCCGGCTCAACACAGTTCCAAGTGACCCATCCCCATTGTCCATAATTGTTGCATACTGTTGCATTCCAACATGGTATGCATCCTCTTTGATCGAATCATTTACGACCGGTTTTCCCCTTACACCATACGTGATCTGTAGTGCCGGATTTAGTTCTTTTATTTTCTTAATTAAGATCAGATCCATACAGATCTCTCCACAATTATCTCCTAAATAAAGCAAAGAATTCGCATGAATACAGTCACTCTCTAAAATTTTACTGTCATTGATCGCAAAATCCAGCTGCTCCATTTTCTCAAATGTTTCATAAATATCATCCAGGAATAAGTTATGAATCGGATTAAAATCTATGATGTTTCCAACAATCGCATATTGAACTGCTTTAAAAAATGGATCTTCAGAACCATTAATTTTATACTCATATTTCGGAATCATTTCTAAAAATAAATTATTATAATAAGTTCTGGTCTCCTTATACGGATCATCATTCCCACTATATTTTTTGATCATTTCAAATAGATCACCAATGATTTCGGGAGTGGTAGATAAAAAGTTCATCTTACTTAGGTATTTAAAAATATTCTTAAGCAAGACCTCCTTATTTTTTACCCCAGTTATATTTGCAACCTTAATAGCCTGACTGATCACGCACGGAATACATTCATCATGAATTTTCATAGGGACCTCTTTGCTGTTAATTATCTCCTGACTCTCTCAATCTCTCTTGAATCATCTATTATAAATCTTTCTCATAGTAAAGAAAGTCTGTCCAACCAGTATTCCCTGCATAGAGATTTTGCTTGCCTTTAAGCTTAAATCCAAGCTTTTCATACATTGTCTGCGCCGGAATATTTGACGCAAGTGTATCAAGTCGAAATACTTTTTTACCATTTCTTTTTGCGAGATCCCAGGCCATTCTGATCATCTTTTTTCCAAACCCTCTTCCCTGGAATTCCGACGCAACAGCAAATATATGCAATGTAGCCACCTCGTCTTCAGTTGACTGCAAATCCCATTTCACATTATGATACTCTTCTCCCTGTTCCATTGGTATTGCCATTGCTCCAACCAGTTTTGACTCTTCCATACACATATACATACTTTTTTGGTTGATGTACTCATTTATAGTTTCATCCGTTGGATGACTACCGATTTTCCACCTTGCATGTGTCTCCAATCCCGGAGTGTTACAAATTACATCATCATACAAATTCCTAATACTGCTAAAATCGTCTTGCTTAGCTCTAATTAATTCCAAATGATCTCATCCCCTTTGTATCAAACTTTATCCTTGAAGCCCATTCGCCTGTCTGATCATATCTTCAACGACAATATCATATATTTCCCCTAATGAATTACAATATTCAAGTATTTTCCAAGGTTCATTTGTATGGAAATGAATCTTTACTAAATCTTCATCGCCAGCCGCAATCAGGCTATTCCCCTCAAAATGTTCTGTGATATAGGCTGAAATTTCATCCTCATCTAAATCCTTATCCCTTCTATCAATCAAAATCTGTGTATCATAGCGATATGCAAACTGATCATCTTCTGCATCAACTGAATTCACTCCCATTTTAATACTCCTCCAAATTCAAAATTTATATACAAATTGAGGTAATTTCATAATTCATTTTCAATCCATGTGGATAACTTTTAAAAAAAAGAGCGCACTACTCCAATTTCTTCTCAGACTGCTATCAATTGTGGATAACTGAATTATGACACCTCCATTTCAAATGTTACTTTGTTTATGCTACTTTAGATTTTTCCTTGCTGGCTGCATCTGATAGTCTTGATGCAATAAGGGCAATACAAGATAAATCCATAAAGACTTTTACCCTTGCCATTTTTGCAACCCGGATGTTATCAAGGTTGTAATTATTCTTTAAATCTCCGAACGTCCGCTCCACGCTGGTTCGTTGATTATATAGCTTTTCAAATGCTTTTGTTTCCCTGAATGGTGCCGTGATGAATCTTGGATCATCCTTGATTCTTGCTTTTCCCACATAGCCATTTGGTGATGAGGTACACCATGAGGAACCCATCGGACAATCACATTTCCCACAAGCATGTGGACATAGAAGTTTGATTGTACCGTTATCATTACCACCATAAACATAAGCATAATTCATGGGACAAAC
>JAQVCQ010000113.1 GCA_028689715.1 Lachnospiraceae bacterium | reverse complement strand
TGTGACCGAACCGGTCGAAGAGATCAACAGTACTGTAAGTTCTACCACTCTGAGTGACAATACAGCTGACCAGACTATTACAATAGATTTTACTACACTGCAGAAAAAAAATCAAGACATATATGCATGGATCACGGTCCCTGGGACTGAGATCGATTATCCCATCCTGCAGAGTCCGACAGATGATACCTATTATCTCGAACACACTGCTGAAAAGACAAAAGGTCTTCCGGGTGCGATCTACACAGAAATGATCAACTCAAAAGAATTCGATGATTATAATACTGTGATCTATGGACATAATATGAAAAACGGTTCCATGTTCGCAGGTCTGCATGAATTTGCCGATAAAAAGTTCTTTGAAGAAAATCAGACCATTCAGATCCAGTTACCGGATCAGGTACTGAATTATACGATCTTTGCAGCTTATAAGACCGATGATACCCATATTATGATGACTTATGACTTCACAGATGAACTGGTACGCACTGATTACCTGAATAATATCAGCGAGATCCGCAGTATTGGCAGTAACATTGATCCTGACATAGAAGTAACACCTGAGGATAAGATCATCACACTTGAGACCTGTATTGCCGGAGACTTTCACGGCAGATATGTTGTACAGGCCGTACTGAATGATCCTGATCAGGAAGAACAGGTAGAAGACATCACAGAGGAAACGGTAGAATAACAGAATAAATATTAGAAGGAATCCTTATGGAAACAGAGAAAACAACCCCGTCTGCGGATACAGAGCAGACGAAGCTCATAAATGAAGCTGTGCAAAAACAGGAAAGATCAGATGTCAGTGAGAACCGCAGAAAAAGGCGGAAGAACAGACGTCTTATTTACGCGTTATCGATTATTGGTGTGATTCTCCTGTCTCTGACAGCAACAGTACTGATCACCAGAGCCATTGGTAAGTCTAATCTTGAAAAACATGCACAGGAAAAAGTACCGGAACTCAAACCCGTCGTTGAGGAAGAAGAACAGGTCGCAGATACCAAACTTCCAGATGGCTATGTGAAGTATAACAGTAAAATATATCAGTTCAATGAAAATATCATGACTTTTCTGTGTCTTGGTATTGACGCCAAAGGCACATTAAAAGAAAAGACTCCTGGCAAAGCAGGACAGTCAGACAGCTTGTTCCTGATCGTCATGAATCCAGATCTGAAAAAAGTCAGTCTGATCAACATTCCAAGAGATGCCGTGACTCTCATCGATACCTATGATGTGAATGGACAATATGTAGATTCCGAAGAAGCACAGATCACACTCCAGTTCGCTTATGGGGATGGACGTGAAAAGAGCTGTGAGATGACTGAACAGGTCGTCTCCAGGTTATTCTATAACCTCCCAATCAATGGTTATGCAGCCATGAGTATGGCAGCTATCGGCCCTGTTACAGATGCTGTTGGTGGGGTTGAGGTTGAGGTATTAGAAGACTTGACTAAACTTTCACCAGACCTTGTAAAAGGAGAAACAGTTGTACTTCACGGAGATGCAGCTTATTATTATGTGGAGTATAGAAATTGTCTTTCAGATGAAGTAGGAACGAATCTTTATAGAATGGATAGGCAAAAACAGTACTTAAGTTCATTATTTGCAACTATGAAATCGCGTACAAATGAAAACATCAGCCTGATACCAGAAATTTATCAGACATTTACTGATTATATGGTCACCAGCGTCTCACTTGATGAGATGAGCTACCTGGCTACGACTATGTTGGGATACTCCTTCTCCACAGATGACATCACGACCCTTGCAGGAGAATATGTCAGAGAGGGCAAATATGATATGTACCATATCGATGAAGATGCCCTGTATGATCTGATGATCGACACCTTCTACATTGAAAAAGGTGATGTTCGTTAAAAATGGTATTAATGCAGCTTGCTGTGTTGATATAGAAGCCAATCTACACTTATGAGGAAAGGAGGAAATAATGAAAAAAGTTTATGCGATAATATTATCAGCTGCATTAGCAATGACAATGTGCTTACCAGTTCTGGCAGCACCAAGTCCTTCAGCAGAAGTTAAGGCAGCAGCGGAAGCTATTGTAGTTGACGCTAGCGTGGATGTTGATGTAGTAGTTCCTACTACTGAACTTGCTAACGAAGTAGTCAGAGTTACAAGCAATCCTGAAGTTCTTGCTGCTCTTGGTATCCCTACTGGCGCTGATCTTCTAAGCACAATCGAAGTAAAAGGAACAGTTCCGGCTGGTGGTACTCTTTCTATTCCTTTTAAAGTAACAAATGCAAGCGTTGGCGATATAGTGTATGTACTTCACAGAATGCCAAGCGGACAGTGGGAAGTAGTAGGATCCGCAGTGATGGATGCAAGCATGATGGTAACAGGTGTATTTAGTTCTCTTTCACCAGTTGCTTTTATGGTAGTCAAAGCATCTGATGCTGCAGCAACATCCGTTACTCCTGCAACAACAGCAGCTGCTGTTGCTCCTAAAACAGGAGAAAATTCCATGATTATCATGGTAGAGATCTTAGCAGCAATCGCACTTGCAGGTACTGTTGTACTTGCAAAAAAAGCGAGAGCTTAGTTTTATGAAATATAAATCTTATATGAAAAGGTAGATTGCTTCGGATAAAGTTCCATTCAGCATCTGCTGGGTGGAACTTTATATCTTTTTAGAGTAAGGGGGATGGATGTGTCTGAGGGAATACAGAAACGAAAATATCTGGAAACAGTTTTGGTGCTTGCAGCAGATCTGATTTCAATCATACTATCCTATCTGATTGCATTACGCTTACGTTACGGATTGATCGGGAGTTTTTATAGAAATGAGATCTATGTTCTGGTCGGTGTAGTAAGCATCTTAATCTATATTTTTCTTTATTTTTTAACAGAACAAAAAAAAGAGATCCTGCTACGTGGATATGCAGACGAGATTCTGTCAGTGACCAGACAGAATGCAGTATTATTAGTCGCCATTGCGGTGTTCGTCTTCTTATTCCGGTTGTCTGAATATTTTTCCAGACTTGTATATGGATACTTTATTGGTGGGAACCTTATTATCAGTTATCTGTTGCGATTAGTTGTGAAGCAGATTCTGCGGGCTTATACACGCAGCGGGCAGAATAAGGTCAAGACCATGATTATAGCGGATGGTGCCAAGTTATCAGAGATCCTGGCACAGTTCGAATCAGACACCCTGCGGGACTATCAGGTCGTTGCAGTGGGTCAAATCGAAGAAAGCAGTATTCCAGCTCTGACGAATGAGAGTGGAATCTTACTAATAAATGGACGTGAGGATATTATCAGGATGGCAAAAGTGATTGCCCTTGATGAAGTATTCTTATGGCCAGGCAGTTATGATAAAAAAATGACAGCGACACTGGTCGGAGAATTCTCCGAGATGGGTATTACCTGTCATCATATCCTGGACTTAGTCAGTCCAATTGATGGAATCAAAAGCATCGAAGTGTTCGGTGATTATACCGCACTGAGTTACCGTTTTTACCAGTCAAGTGTAAGAGACCTGTTTGCAAAACGACTGATGGATCTGGCCGGAGGACTGGTCGGAATCCTGATTACGTTATGCCTATTACCCTTTATCGCGTTAGCAATTAAAAGTGAATCAAAGGGTCCGATCTTCTTCCGGCAGCTTCGAATCGGGAAAAATGGCAGACGGTTCTATCTCTATAAGTTCCGTTCTATGTATCTGGACGCCGAGCAGAGAAAAAAAGACCTTATGGCACAGAACGAAATGAGTGGCTATATGTTCAAAATGAAGGATGACCCTAGGATAACAAAGGTAGGTAAATTCCTCAGAAATACAAGTCTTGATGAACTGCCACAGTTCTTCAATATCTTAAAAGGCGATATGAGTCTAGTCGGTACCAGACCACCGACAGTTGATGAGTTCGAAAAATATCAGCTTCACCACAGAAAGAGAATGGCTATCAAACCAGGGCTTACTGGGATGTGGCAGGTCAGTGGCAGAAGTGATATCACGGACTTTGAAGAAGTGGTTGCACTTGATACCAAGTACATCGAAGAGTGGAGCATTGGGCTGGATGTGAAGATCTTATTTCAGACGGTTGCGGTTGTGTTTCGGAGAAGAGGGTCGAGATAAAAAATAGTAAAATGAAAGTAGTTTCTATATTTGATTATTATTCAGTTTATTCTTGTCTTATTTAAGCTTGATAAAAAAACAAATCTACATAATTTTAGGATTTGCACATTGTTGAAATCGGTATTTGCCTCATCTGTAACATGAGAGTGCAATATTAATGTTTACAACTGAATGTTTATAATCAAAATGCATTTTTATCTGAAATGTAACTTATACAATCAACTTTTTACATTGTTTGATTATCTGATACTATTGTATTATCGGCTCAGTTTATTCAATTGTATGAATTAATATGATTCTTTTTGATACAGACTTCCAGTATCACAGTAAAATACATTGGTTTGATGTAACATATCCTGATATAAAATACTCTCGGTATCAATTTGCTTTTGGATTTAATAATTTCCATCGGTTTAAGCGTTATAGGTCAAAAGGTATGCTAATAAAGGGATTTGTAAACAGTTTCCTTTCGGTATTGAAAATGTAAAGTTGACCGTTACTGCGTTTACTGTCAAATACACATCAACAATTGCTTGCGCTATTCCATAAACTTCAGCAGATATCAAGTGAATGGGAACTGAGAGAAATTTATAAAAAAACGAGAGAATGGTTACTTTTTAGTCAAGATTATGTAAGTTGCGAGAAGAGAATAATCTAAGTCAGTCACAGCTGGCAGACGAGTTGGGTATGACAAAAGTAACCATATCTGTGTAGGAAAGAGCAATCAGAAAACCAGACTTTGACAAGATGGAGAAGGTTGCAGTATATTTTGATACCACAATTCAGTTCCTTCTAGGTCAAGATGATAACAGATATGTAGACCAACTATCTGATGAAGATACTGCGAAATGGGAGTTTGATGATGAAGAAGAAAACCTCAATGAATTCATGAAGAGATTTGTGCGGCTCAGTAATCCTTTACAGAATATTATTATTTAAATAGGCATCAACCAGGCTTATAAAGAGGATCTTGCTAACGCAAGACTCCAGCCGGAAGATATCTATGTGATGAAGGTAACTGCCACATGGAGATTGAAGGAAAGGTAGCGCATTAGGAAAAAAGAGAGATGCGGGATGGGGTATCTTTGAACTTCGGCACTAATTATCCTATGAATTTTGGTGCTTCTCATCGGTCTCTTAACGAGTACCCGAATGTACTATAAAATATAGCTTTTTGGGGCTGGGGACTAGGAGGGAGACCGATGAGTAGTTAGCACTCACTCCTTCTATACTACAAACCCCTGCTCTCTTAGAGAGTGGGCGACAACCCACCCGCTTGTGTACAACGAGGTACGATGGCCTTGGATAACATTGCTCACAATGTGGAAATGAATCCATCAAAGACTAGGTGAATTGATTTCCATACTGTGGAGAGAAAGAACCTAAAGTTGCCAAGAAGCCGGAAGTTAATGAGAAGATGGCGAGTGGGCGACCTTAGGTCAGTAGGAAAAGGGCTGGAAAGGAATACAGGCGTGGGGAGAGAGACACCCTGGGAAGAAAAGACCACAACCGAGAATGGTTGAGAAGTAGGCACGGAGCGCAATTTGGAAATGAGTTCATATCCAAATTATAAGATTATATATTTTTCATTTTTTGAAGAGGGAGAATATACATGGAAAAATCGAAATCCAAAATGATATATGGAGTGGCTATATTGCTAATGCTATTTCATCATCTTTTTTTGAATTTATCCATATATGATAAAACGATTTTTTCTTTAGTTGATGAACTGTTCGGGTGGGGGACCCTTAGCAGAATCGCCTGGCAAGGAAAGATATGTGTTGCACTATATGCGTTTATTAGTGGGTACGGTATACAAACAATTTTACAATCTGTTTATGTAAAGACTAACGGAGAAATGCTGCCTTACTTTGGTAATGCGTATAAAAGAATCTTTAAAATGATTATCAAATTCATAATTCGATATTGGATTGTTGTATGGCTTTTCTTACCGATAGGTTTTGCAATGCATGTGATACGTTTTGATTGGAAAGATGCTGCTCTGACATTAATAGGCATTAGTAAAAGATACAATGTTGAATGGTGGTATGTCAAACAATAAGTTTTTATGATTTGCTTATCTCCATTGTTATTTTTCTTTATTAGTTTTTTTGTAGATAGTGTAAATAAAGGAAGAGAGAAATTCGGTAGCCTATTATTAGTCATTGCAAGTCTGTGTGTGTTTGGTTTTGCTAATATTAACCCGATTTTTTATAGATTGGTTACTAAATCCGTTGTTTTATATACCTTGATTTTTGGACAAGGAATGTGGGCGGCTCACTTTAACATCATTTCAAAGATAAGGGTAATAATCGGTAATCTTCTAAAAGCAATGACAATTTTAATTCTAATGTTTGGAGTGAGGTTTTTAACTGCAAATTCAGCTGATTATAACCTCATGGATTTGCTGATCACCATTCCTGTCGTTGCGAGTATTTGTAACGTGTTTGTTGGAAATGGAATAAATAAAGTGCTTCTGTATTTAGGAAAGCACTCTACATATATGTGGTTAACACATACGTTCTTTTGTTACTACTATTTTAAAACTGAGATTCTACGTCAGTACTTTATAAACCACCCTCAAAGCATTGATAAATATACGTTCCTTCAAAATTCAGCTTTCACTCATTGGGTGAAAGAAAAATGCTCAAAAATGTGTTGAATTATC
>JAQVCQ010000112.1 GCA_028689715.1 Lachnospiraceae bacterium | reverse complement strand
TTACAACTGCAAGACCGGTCTTAACACCACCAGCTTCTGTTGTTTCTGCTGCAGCTTCCTCTGTTGCTTCTTCTGTTGCTTCTTCAGCAGGAGCTTCTGCTGTTTCTTCTACAGCTGTTTCAGCTGCAGGAGCTTGCGTTGTTTCAGCTGTGCTTCCGCATCCTGCAAGCAGGGCAGCTGTCATAGTGATTCCAAGTAAAATGGTAATCGCTTTTTTCATAATTGTCCTCCATTCCGCCGTCGACGCGGCAAATGCATTTTTTATATATTCAATCCGGCTATCGGATGAATAATCACAATAAATAACCTATGAACAGGAACAAAGAATTGGTTCCCATGATCCAGATGAAATTCTTTATGGAACAGATAAATGTCTCTTCTTTGCTCTGTTTTTCTATGAAAATCTTAATATTCTTCCAGACCGGAATTACGCTGAGCAGTGCAAGCAAGCTGACTGGAGGAAAAATTCCGATCACTACCATGATGATATTGACCACATATGTCAAAAGATATAAACCGGCAAAAAGACCGATTGCAGATCTTCCAATATAGTAAGGGAGCGTAAATCTCTTCACTGTAACATCTTTTTCAAGATCACAAATGTTATTAGCCAGCATAATATTTGCTGTTACCGCAAAAGGTATGACCGAAAAGATCAGCAGTACAAGAAATGGAATAAAAAATAGATTTAATGATAATCCGGTCATTGTCAGGTCATAGTTTAAAAAGGTTCCTGCAGGCGTATTGATATAAAGTAAAATAAACGGAATCATAAAACCATAAAAGAATCCTGAAAACAATTCACCCAGAGGTTGTCTTGAAATTGGAATCGGTCCATAAGTATAAAATACTCCGCATGCAAAACAGACTGCGCCTGCTGCTAATATGACCAAATCTGATAAATAGGCCAATGACAGTCCTAAAATCGTACTCAGAATAAATAATATATAAATAATGAACAGTGCTGTTTTTCTGTCAAATGAAAGTATCTGTCCATTGTCTTTTGAATCGATATAATTATTGATCGCTGTCGTGGTCAGATCGAATAAGAACATTGCACTGAAAAAGAGCAGCGTTCGAAGCCAGTCAATCTTATTTCCCTGATAAAGGAGGAATGCCAGTGTGTAAGCAAAAGTAAATGTACTTGTGATTTTTGTTTTGATTTCTGTATATTGAAAAAACTTTGTCAGCATCCGTATCACCTAAGCTTTCTTTTTCTGGTCAAGTCTGGCAGCTTTATCAAGAAGTGCCACCACTTCAGTTACCGCATTATTCTCGAGAGATAGTGTATTCATTGCTTTCATTGCCTTTGCGTAGTATCTGTTTATGATAATACGGGTAAATCCTAGTCCATCAGATCTTCTGACTGCCTCATCCACTTCAGTGCGTGTCAGGCTTCCTTTTTGAGCATGATTTTTGAAAGAAACATCATTTTGCAATGTATGAATCAAAGGCAACGTAATGACACCATTGTCATAATCTGATTGTACCGGTTTTTGTGCTTCCATCGCAGATGTATCAAAATCCAGACAATCATCTGATAACTGGAAGATCATTCCAATACAATGTCCAATTCTTTTGTAACTCTCAATCTCATTTTCTGTCTTTTTCCCTGTTACTGCTCCGGCATAGAATGCAGCTTCAAAAAGGGCTGCTGTCTTTCCCGATATAATTTTTAAATAGGTATATAAAGACAGATCAAGGTTATGATTGTTGATATGCTGATTCAGTTCACCCAGACATAACCTTCCAACATAATCTGGAAATCTTAATGATTTATAATCATTTTTTTCATTAATTCCCGATAACATCCTGAGTGCAAGTGAAAGAAGATAATCACCACAAATGACAGCTGTCTTTTTGCCGTATTTTTTTTGTAATGTGATACTTCCTCGTCGAAGCTCTGAATCATCAATGATATCATCATGTACAAGGGAAGCCAGGTGCAGGATTTCGATGGCTGCCGCTGCTTTGACCGCATCTGCCGCCACCATTCTTTCTGCATTTAGTGATGCAGTCAGAACACTGAATGCTCTGATATACTTCCCCTGAGAAAGAGTCAGGTGTGACAGATACTCCCGAATAATGAATGGAGAACCTGTCAGTGCTTTTTCAATTTCATTCTTAACCTGCAAAAATGCGTCTTCAAATAAAAGCATAGGATTATTATCACCTGTTTCTGTGTTGTTATTAGTCATGGTAGAGATACCATTTTTTCACAAATGGGATTTTCTTCCAGAGTTTTTTCAACTGCGGCATAGCATAATAGTCAAGTCCAAGAGTACGTCCCGCTCCGATCATAACTGCAATACCGGCAAAGATCATCCAGAAAGTTCCGAGATACAGCCCTGTTGTACATACGAACATGAACTGAAGGACCAGGGACATTGCTGCTGCCGGTGCTGTAAAAAGTCCTCCCATCAAAGCAAGCCCGATCAGGATTTCTGCTACAACAATAAAGATCTGCATTATGATCTGGATCGAATCATTCGGAAGAATGATTTTATCAACGAACCAGTTCATGAGTGGAATATCAAGCTTGAATGCAAAATCGCTGAGTGTTGAACTTGCAAGTTCTGCACCTGTTACAAATATGATTCGAACCAATCCTAAAATATCAAGATTAAGCAATGCCTGACCTACTGCTACTGGTGCTGCTGTTGCCGTGGCTGCTGCTCCTGTTGCTGCTGAAACAGCATCTGCTGCTGTTGCCACTGTTGCCGCTGCGTCTGCCGCTACTGTTGCAGATGATGATGCATCTGCTGCTGCCGATGCAGGATATAAGATCATATCATACCAGCCTCTTGCACCACCGAAAAATCCAGTAAGTTTTGGTGTATTCATCCAGCCTTCTAAAATTTTCATGATACCTTCGAATACCCAGACCGCGCCAAGCCATACACGAAGTGGTACAAGCAGAAAACTTGGTGTTCTGTTTGAAAAATGTCCGCCAAGAAAACTCCTGCAATTCCTGATCGTGAAGAACTCATGTTTGATATAACTGAATACTTTATTCCATCCCAGTACCTGAATAAAATAGATTACATTAATAAAATGTTTTGCAAGCATTGCAAGGAAGGAAGGTAATGAGAAGAAATGTCCCGGTAGTCCCACATGTGCAACTCCGTAACGACCACCGATACATACCATGACACCATGGAATGCAGGTTTATACTCCTTCAGTGTGCCTTTTCCTGTGATTGCGAACTCGATATTATGTGCTGCTGTTTCTGAACTCTGTTCACAGTTCTCTACCATCTGAGGTACCGGATTGCTCTGTCCCTGCGGCACATAGTACATGTTATCACCAACTACATAAACATTTTCATCTTTGGATGATCTCAGATATTCATCTACCTGAACTCTTCCACCTCTCTGCATTTCAAGATAGCTTCCTGACTGTGCCGTGATGTCAGTACTCTCGATTCCAGCACCCCACACGACTGTTTCTGCATGATATCTTTCAACCTGATCACCGTTTTTCAGTTCTATATAATCTTCACCAACACTTGCAACAAATGTGCTCATTTTAAGCGTAACGCCCATTTTCGAAAGGCGTTTTGCTACCTTTGCCGAAAGTTTTTCTGGCAGGTTCGGAATCGGACGGCTTAATCCATCAACATTTACAAGTGTTACATCCGCTCTGTCTATCTCATATTTTTCACATAAAAAAGGAACATATTCAGCAAGTTCTCCGACCATTTCCACGCCGGTAAACCCTGCTCCGACTACATAAAATGTAAGCAGTTCTTTTCTGACTTTGTCATTTGCTTCTTTTGATGCTTTTCTGAACTGATCGACGATTCTTTCTTTTAATAAGATGGCATCATCGTATGACCAGAGTTTATAGGTGTGTTCTGCTGCTCCCGGAATTCCATAAAAAGTAGGTTTTGATCCTGCTGCGAGAACAAGGTAGTCATATTGATAGCTCTTCTGTTTTCCCACTACTTTTTTATTCTGATAGTCAATTGTTTCTACTGTATCCAGCACAACATGAACTTTTCTTCCGGCAAAGACTTTTTTAAGGCTGATCTTAATGCTGTCTTCATCAACACGACCGGCTGCAACTTCATGCAATTCCGTTAACATGGTGTGAAACGGATTCTTATCGATGATAGTAATGTTCACTTCATCATTTTTCTTGAATCTCTTTGCCAGTTTTTTTGCTGTCAGGACTCCGGCATACCCCGCCCCAATCATTACAATATTCTTCATTAAAATCCTCCTGCCTGCGGTGTTCTCCCAGACTTCAATTTAATATGGTTTGATAATATATATGGTACATGAACAACAAGGAAAGCGCGTTTTGTTATTTTATTAACAATACACGCGTTTTGCAAAATATAATCATATATGATATGATAGTTTTACAGTAAATGGTAAAACCATTTTACAGTTAGTAACAACTAAGCGCAAGAAGGTACTTTTTGTATCCTCAGTATCTAAAAGGATACCTAGTATTTTGGTAGGTGATAAAATGCAAAGCAAAAAAATGAAAGATAAGGAAATTTTAAGATCAGGAAATCTTTGTGAAGAGCCAGAAGGCACAGCTGATCCGCCCAAAAAACATCAAGATTGTTTTATGCGGGATACCTGTCTCCAGACCGATATCTGTCCAATGGTTCTGGTACAAAAAATTCTATCCGGAAAACGTAAAATATTGATCTTATGGTTCTTAAGTAACAAAGTTCTTCGTTTCAATGAGATAAAACGAAAGATGCCTGATGTTACACAGAAAATGCTGACTACTCAGCTTCGTAACTTAGAAGATGACCATCTGATCTATCGTCACGTATATCCTACTGTCCCTCCAAAAGTCGAATATGAGCTGTCTCCCCTCGGGAAAAAAATTATTCCAATTTTAGAAATGATGCATCAGTTCGGTGCAATTTATCTTGATCATTATATGAAAGAAGACTGGGAAATTGATAACAAGCTTGGGGATGGTGAGATCTGTTCCTGATCAAAACTTAATTTAAAGTGCACAAAAGGCATAGCTGAATCTTTTCAGTTATGCCTTTTACGATGCACTATTTTAGTTTATTAAGTTTATGAAATTCATACCATTATATTTCTTCTGCATACAGGACGCCATTCATTGCATGCAGCTGTTCGAGCGCCGTTTCATGTTTTATATTCTGTGGATATCCCAATGCAAATAACACCGTCGTACAGCTTTCCATTGTTTTTTTGGATGTCTTGATTTCCATATCATGTATTTTAACACCTATGCTTCTCAGACCACGTACAAACTTACCTACATCAGAAATGTCTTCAAATTCAATATAGACATTGATCAGTCTTGCATTTCGACTGATTCTTTTATCAAGTACCTGAAGGAAACTCATTGTTATGTAGATTAGAATAGTAACAAGGATTGCCGCATAATAAGCTCCTGATCCAATTGCCAGTCCGACACAGGCAGTTGCCCACAACCCGGCAGCTGTCGTCAGCCCTTTGACTCTGTTATCACCTGTAACAATAATTGTGCCAACACCCAGAAAACCAATGCCACTGATAACTTGCGCTCCCATTCTGGTCGGATCGATTCCCGGATACTTGATTCCTAAAAATTCGTTGGTGATCATAACAAGAGTCGACCCTATACAGACCAGCATGTACGTTCTGAAACCTGCAGGACGTTTTTTCTGTTCTCTTTCAATTCCAAGAAGTCCGCCACATAAAAGTGCAAGAAGAAGTTTGATCGTCATGATAAATTCCTGAGTAGATATGATTCGCTCAAGCATCTTTTTTCCCTCCTGTCACGAATGTGATGTCCAACATATCAAGTAGTTCGATTACCCTGCCTATTATGTTTGTTTGATCTATTGTCGGACTTTATAGGGATATTCTATCACAATTACAGTAAAAAATAAACCAAAACTATGATTCCAAGTACAATTCTGTACCAGCCAAACACTTTAAAATTATGTTTTTTAACATAGCCAAGAAGGAATCTGATCGCTGCCAGTGAAACCAAAAATGCTGTGATCATTCCGGCTAATAAAATTGTGACTTCCTGTGCCGAAAAGCTCCAACCAAAATCTAAAAGCTCCAGAAGACTTGCGCCAAACATGACCGGTATTGCAAGGATAAATGTGAATTCACTGGCTACTGTTCTGGATATACCGATCAGCAATGCGCCGATGATTGTTGCGCCAGATCTGGATGTGCCCGGAAATGCCGCTGCAATCAGCTGGAACACACCAATCAATACTGCCATTTTATAGGTGATCGCATCAACAGAAGTTACTGTTGCTGTTTTCTGTCTATTTTCAATCAGAATAAATGCTACACCAAACAAGATCAGTGCAAGTGCCACACTGACCGGGTTATAAAAATACTGGTCACATATGGTATCCAGATCAAAGATCTTAAAAACAATTGCTGGCAAGCAGGCAATGACGACCTTCACCCACATTAGGATAATGTTTTCTTTTACATAGACTTTTCCAAGCTCGAATTTTTTCTTTTCTGCTCCATGATTAAGACCGAATGGCCAGATCATACCCCAGAATAATAACACGACCGCAAAAATCGCACCCAGCTGAATCACTACCAGAAACATATCCCAGAATGCCTGTTCTACATTTAAAGGCATCACTGAATCCAGAAGTATCATATGCCCTGTACTGCTGATTGGTAACCACTCTGTGATTCCTTCCACAACTCCAAATAGTATTGCTTTGATGATTTCTATCATTTGAATTCTCTCCCTGTTCTTTCATTTCAACCATAACTGTATCATTTTTTTTATCAGTTGAGAATCAAAAGATTTGAAACTAAAGATTTCTTAAGA
>JAQVCQ010000111.1 GCA_028689715.1 Lachnospiraceae bacterium | reverse complement strand
AATATTCAATAAACTCATTTCTGATTATACACGAATAATTAATTAATTCAAGCAATATATTGAATTTGTATAATTAATTGCTTTAACACAGTAACACAGGAGAACAGTACTGTTCTCCTGTGTTACTTTTCATCATTTTTCATTCATCCATACTAACATTTCACCCTTACCTCTATTGTTCCACATACAGTAAGGTATCGCTTTGAATGTTGCATTTTCATATTCTGGTGCTTTGGTATAGTACAGTTCATCTCCTTCACTGCCATATCGGATTTTTACACCTTCTACCTCTGCACAAAGACATCCTCCAAGGAGCTTTGAATCTGCTTTCTCAATGATCGGTTTTGAACTATCGACCTTTACGGACGATAAATACTTCCCATTATCGGCTTCTTCAAGACAATAGACCCACGGTCCTCTCATAATAGTCACTTTTCCAATATTCTCTCTTACTCTGGGATTACATCTTACAAATCTAAATGATACATCGAGGTCAAGAATAACTTCGTCATGATCATTCCAGATTCTTGTCAGATAAATATATCCTTTTTTTAATTCAAATTCTATTTCTCTGCCATTTACTTTTACTGTAAATTCATTTGAGTAAGAAGGTTTTCGAATTGCGATTGTAAACTCCTGATTCTGATGTTGTGTTTTTACACCAATCGAAATTCTGCCACTTTCCGGATAATTTGCTTTTAGTTCAAGTTCTGCTTTTCCACCTGCAAGTTCTGCATTCATCGTTCCTGACAAAAACAAGTTAATGAAAATGCCATTCTTATCAATCGAAAAAGCATAATCTCCAATTGATGCCAACGTTCTTGCAATATTAGGCGGGCAGCATGCCACACCGAACCAAAGCTGCCTGGTCGTCATGACATGTCGCATTGTTGGATTATTCTCGGCAACTTCAGGTACCACTTCCAGTGGATTTACATAGAAGAAATGTTTTCCATCCAGTGCAATTCCTGCAAGCAGAGTATTATACAATGCCTGTTCCACTACATCTGTATACTTCCCATCTCTTGTGATCTGGAACATTCTATTTGAGAACATTGCCAACCCAACCGTTGCACATGATTCTGAATAATTCGTGTCATTTGGAAGATCATAATCTGTTGTAAAGCGTTCCCCGTACGACGCTGAGCCGATGCTACCTGTGATGTACATCCTTTTTTTTGTTATGTTATCCCATAATGCTTCACATTGTGCCAGAAGCTTTTCATCCTGATATTCACTGGCCAGATCAGCCATTGCACTGTATAAATATACCGCACGAACTGCATGTCCTTCCGCAGTGATCTGTTCCGCAATAGGCAGATGAGACTGATTATAATCAAGCTTAAAATCCTTAAATTCCGAAAAAATATAATTTTGATTTTTCACGCAATCTTCATTTAAAAAATAGCATGGTTCGGCTCCTCGTGATCTTACAAAATAATTTGAAAGCTGAAGATACTTCTCGTTTCCCGTGACACGATATAGTTTGACTAGTGCCAGTTCCACCTCCGGATGCCCCGGATAACCATGATTCCTGCCTTCTTCAGATCCAAAAACCTCATACATATAATCGGCAAATTTACACATGACTTTTAAGAATTTGTCTTTTCCGGTTGCCTTATAATAAGCAACGGCTGCTTCTATCATATGCCCTGCAGTGTAAAGTTCATGCCCTTCAAATAGGTTCGACCATCTTGGGTTACCGGTTATCGTGTAATATGTGTTAAGATATCCATCTTCACATTGTGCACCTGCTATCAGATCAATTGCAGAATCAGCAAAAGATTCAAGCTTTGCATTTGGTTTCTTTTCTATCGAAAAAGAAACAGCCTCAAGCCACTTTGCAACATCAGTGTCCTGAAACACCATCCCTTGGTGTTTTCCTTCTTCCAGTCCACATGCTATACGAAAGTTACGAATACAGTAACTCTTTTCTGCACCTTCCACATTATCATTGATCAGATCCCACTGGAACGGTAAAATCACATGATCGACCAGATCAATATACCTCTTCCAAAATCCATCTTCTATATTAATATTTTTTAATGCTGTATTTTCCAGCTTTTTATCCATTTTTATACCATGCCTTTCCTGCCTGAAACCACAAATCCTTTTTTCACGCAGTTATTTCATCCTGAACTAAATTAATATACTACCAACAGAGTCCCCTTCTGTCAGTCTGCAAGGTAACGTGATGTTAACATCTTCCTTACTGATCCCAGCAATATTGTCCAGTAAAATTTCCATTGAACGATAACCCATTTCCTGCAGTGGTCTCTCAACTGTTACTAGTTTTGGGGATAGGTGGTGAATGATATCAGCATTATCAAAACCGGTGACTGAAATATCCTTTGGAATCTCAAGTCCCAGTTCCCTTGCTGCATCAAAAACACCTACTGCCATTTCGTCGTTCATGGCAACAATTGCAGTCGGTCTGTCAGAAAGAGTTAAAAGCTTTAAAGCAGCTTCTTTTCCTTCCTGAAATTTCCAGTTTCCAGTTGTAACGTATTCTTCTTTCATTTGAATTCCATGTTCAGATAAAGCCTGTGCAAATCCCTGAAAACGTAGCGAAGCCGGTTCCGATCCTTCCAGACCATTAATTACCCCAATTTTTCTATGACCTAAATCAATCAGTTTTTTTGTGAGCTGAAATGCTGTTTTTTCATTGCTATATCTTACCGATGAGCCCTCCTCACCGGTATAACAATAACAATACACAACAGGTTTCTTAATATCATGGAGAACGTTGTTGATCTTACGGTCATGCATTCCAACATATATAATTCCATCGACTTGCATCCCAGCAAGAACATCTTCCGCTTTTTCAATATCTTTTTGAAAAATAGAAATATGGTCAAACTGAGATTCAATTTTACTTAAAAGTCTGAGATTGCTTAAAATAGTATGATATCCCCGCTTCTCAGCAATTTCATTGATACCATCAATGATATAAGCGGTATGCCACACGGTAATGTCTTCTACCAAAACACCAATCAGCCTAGACTCATTTTTTCTAAGGCTTTTTGCAAGAATGTTAGAACGATATCCTGTTTCTTTTATAATTTTTTCGACCTTTTGTCTGGTCTCTGCACTGACAGGAACTGAATTATTAAGCACATAAGATACTGTTGCAACAGAAACGCCCGCCATACTTGCAATTTCTTTTAGTGTCATGTGAATTCTCCTTTAGTTCGTGATTCTTATCCTTTTAATCCGGATGTTTTGATTCCCTCTACCAGGAATTTTGATCCAAAAAGGTATAATAACATTGGTGGTATGATCATCAGTGTGGATGCTGCCATAATAGATGGCCAGTTTATAACAAATGCGTTACCTGCAGTATACATAAATGTCGTCATTAAAGCAATTGTCAGCGTTCTCCACTGATCACTATTAATATAAAATACTGGCTGTGTTAATTCATTCCACCAGAACACACAGGATAATACTCCTATCGTCACAAAAGTTGGTTTTGAAAGTGGTACCAGAACTTTGAAAAATACACCAATTTTTGAGCATCCATCAATTGTAGCCGCTTCGTCAAGTTCCTTTGGAATGGAGCGGAAAAACTGACGGAACAAAAACACATTATAAGGATATGCGAAAAATGCAGGAACTATCATTGGTAATAGTGAGTCAAGCCAACCGATTTTGCCAAACATAATATATTGTGGAATGATTAATGCAATATTAGGAATCATCATTGTTCCAACAATAATCGCAAATATCACATTTTTCCCAGTAAAATTCATTCTTGCAAGTGGATATGCCACAAGTGCTGAAGATAATAATGTACCTGCTGTCGTTCCTGCCATAAGAAGTACTGTATTTCTGACATAAACTAAGTAGTTTGAATTCTTGAAAATGTATGCAAAATTCTCCAATGTTGCTTTTGCAGGAATAATATTTGATGAAGTCGTAAACTCATTAATCCCCTTGAACGAACCTGAGAATACCCAGATAATTGGTGAGAACATAATAACAGCCACTACTATTTTTAAAAGCAAAATAAAACTTCTACCTATTTTTTTCTTTACTATGGTCTGATTCATGATTGCCTCCCTCTTAGTTTTCATAATAAACCATACGTTTGGAAACTGCGAAAATTCCAATTCCAAACATACATGCAATCAGGAACAATACGACTGAAAGTGCACATGCATATCCAACTTTCATATTGCTGAACGCCTCTTTATAAATCAAAAGACTTAATACCTGTGTCATACCATTCGGATCTCCACTCTCTCCGGTAAGTGGATAGAGGAGTGCAAATGATCCATTGAGGGCACTGATACATCCCATGACCGAGTTGAAAAGAACGATTGGAGATATCATTGGGAGCGTTACATTCCTAAATTTACGAAATGCGCTCGCACCATCTATATCACATGCTTCATACAATTCTCTGGGAACGTCATTTAGTCCCGATCGGAATGTAAGCATCATTTGTCCCGTGTTATAAGTGAACAGCGTAATAAAAAATACCGCAAAGTATACTGTATGGCTGTCATATAACCAGTTCACGTTTGCATTTTTCCCACTTATGGAAGTAATAATTGCATTAAGAAGTCCTGCTTCCTTACCAAATATGGTGCGGAAAGCATATGCCAATGCTACCGTCGGAATGACAGAAGGCAGAAAATAACAGAATTGGAAAATACCATTTAGCTTCTGCTTATAGTTAAGGAGCATTGCCATGATCACTGCCCAGATTGTTGTCACAATCATCATAATGATCGTAAAAAATATTGTGACCTGAAATGAATTCCAAAATGTCTCACTTTGTAAAAGATTTCTATAATTTGCAAACCCAATGAAATCGGAGATTCCATTTAATTTTCTATTTGTAAGACTGACAGCAAACATAAATCCGATTGGAAACAGTGTAAAAAATACGAATCCAATCATCCACGGAGCACAAAATGCATATGCCGTCAGATTATTTCTTAATTGTTTCTTTCTGACTGATGTCTGTTCATTTACTTCGTTCATACGATTCCTCCAAATTATTCAAGCCGGAAGTGCTTCTACTATAGATAGGGGCAGGTGAATAAATGCCTGCCCCTATTTTAAAACATCAATTATTAATATCCAATCGTTTCCTTCGCATATTGAGAAGCACTATCAACAGCTTCCTGAGGGGTTTTCTGACCTAATAAAGCAGCATTGAATTCGCTGATTGCATTATTCGTGACACCTGATGGAAGACATGTATATCCAAAAACTCCTGCCGCAAGTGAATCTGTAATTGCATCCCAGTTCTCAATTGTTGTTGCAGCTTCTACTTTCCATGCACCCTGATCAGCGATAGATTTGATTGCCGATGGATTGCCACTTGCTTTTGAATTAATTGCCTGTCCTTCTTCACCCATAAGGTACTCAATTACTTTAAATGCAGCTTCCTGATTCTTGCTATTCGCATTGATTGTATAAAAACCAGTGTGAAGAGTGTTATATTTCAATGCATTTGTTGGAAGTGTTGCAATATCCCAGTTAAATCCAAGTTCACTGCCATAAGTACCAATGTTCCAGCTTCCCTGCCAGCTCATCGCTGCTTTGCCTGCCGCAAATAAGTCTGCAGTATCTGATGAAGGTGCCGGCATAACTCCTTTTTCGACCATGTCAAAGCAATCACTTACAAATGATACAGCACCTTCTCCAAGTACCATCTGTCCGTTTGAAGGATCATATACCTGATCGCCTGCTGCACCAATGCCTGCCCACCATGTCTGCGTATTAGGAAGTGCACAGCCATAAACTTCTGTCGTTCCATCTTCAGCTTTCTGTGTCAGTTTTTCTGCTGCTGCCTGGAAGTCTGCATAAGACCAGTCATTTGTAGGGTAGTCAACTCCAGCTGCATCGAACATATCCTGATTGTAGTAAAGGATTTCTGTTGCTGCACACCATGGTAATCCATAAGTTCCACCAAGACCTTCAGATAATTTAGAAACAGCATCAATGAACTCATCTGTCTTAATTTCAGATTTTGAAAGATAATCGTCCATTGGAATGATTCCACCGACCTGTGCAAAATTTGAAATATCATTTTCCCAAACAACATAAATATCAGTAGAGGAATCTTTTGTTGATACCATCTGATTTAATTTTGAAGAATAATCACTTTCAGGTACTACTGTTACCTCAACATCTATGCCTGTTGCTTTTTCGCATTGTGCATACATGTTAAGCGCTTCGTCACTGTTAGGTTCATTCCAAACAGCTATCGTCACTTTTGTGCCTTCCACTGCTGCTTCTTCTACTGGTTCAGCTTCTGCTGTTTCTGTTGTCTCTTCAGTAGCTGTTTCTGTAGCAGGTGCTGCTTCTTCTGTTTTTGATGATCCGCAACCCGTTAACATTCCAATGATCATCGATGTGCTTAATAATAATGCTAATACTTTGTTCCTTTTCATAAAATAACCTCCCTGAATCATGTTTTAATATTTAATCGATTAAATATTCAGCATAAATATATGCCAGCACATATTATTTGGCTAGCATTCTTATTTGAATTTAATCGATTAAATTGGTTCTAAAAAAATATAAGGAAGCGCTTCTTCCGTTTTTTACTATAATACCCTTTTATAAATTTGTCAATAGTTATATTAATTAATATTATTATTGGTTTTATTTGTGCTACTTTTATATTTAATGGTTTAAATCCAAAAGGTTACATCGAATTCGTTATAACGTTTCCAATGCAACCTTTTATGATTTGCTATGACTATTCTTCTTCCCTGATATAGAATAACAGCGATGAAAAATCACCATATTTCTTACCTTCTTTATTCCTGTCTAACGGTATGCCTGCATACATTAATTCACTGCCTGACATACTAACTTCTTTATCATTCAGT
>JAQVCQ010000110.1 GCA_028689715.1 Lachnospiraceae bacterium | reverse complement strand
CTTTCAGGATAAAGAATTTGACATAATATACAAATAATTTTATAATTTAATATATTATTTCACTCATATGTCCAAGAAGGAATTTCAATGAAAAAATACAGCACAAAAGAATTAATTCCGGGAATGAAAGTCGCGGAGGATGTTTATACTTATAATGATCAGCTAATCTTGTCAAAAGGTGTTGTTCTAAGTGATAAGGCAATTACTCGTTTAGAATTCTATTCCATCCTCAGTGTAAAGGTAGAAGACGAACTTGTGATCAGTACACCGGAACCAGATACAGGGATATCTTACTCCCAGAAAATCAAATCAAGCCCTGCTTATCAGGAATTCAAGCATAATTTTGAAAATAATGTCAACCATTTCCGTTCTGTTCTGGACGATATTGCAAAGAATGGTTCTCCTGTCAATACCAATGAATTGCTGGACAAGACTCTTTCCCTTTTAGAGACCAGTGAAGGATCTGTCAACGTTTTTGACATGCTGCATAATATGAGGCATTATGACGACCTCACCTATGCACATAGCATTAACGTGGCGCTGATCAGCAATGTCTTTGCAAAATGGCTGCATTTTTCGGAAGAAGAGGTCAAACTGGCTACTCTTTGCGGATTATTGCATGATATCGGGAAGATTATGATCCCGGATGTTATTATCCAAAAACCCGGTAAGCTCTCTGATGAAGAATATGCTGCCATAAAAAAACATACCCTGGAGGGATATCAGATCCTTCGCAATCAAAATGTTCATGACAGTATCAAAAATGCAGCCCTGATGCATCACGAACGCTGCGATGGCACCGGGTACCCGCTCTCGATTGAAGGCAATAAGATCGACAAGTACGCAAAGATTATAGCGATTGCAGATGTTTATGATGCCATGACTTCCGCCCGTGTTTACAGAGGACCTCTTTGTCCATTCAAAGTCATCTCACTATTTGAGCAGGAAGGAATTCAGAAATATGATGCCAAGTATGTTCTTACATTTCTTGAATGCGTCGTGAATACTTACCTGCAGAACCGCGTACTACTCTCAAATGGTGTAGAAGGTGATATTGTATATATCAATAAAAATATGCTTTCTAAACCAGTCGTCAAATCCGGTGCTGAATATATTGATCTTTCTACAAAACCGGATCTGCAAATTCAGGATTTTGTATAGCAAAACGCCCATTGGACCAACGTCAATTCAATTAGAATGACATTGCCCAATGGGCGCTTTTTTATACTGCCTGAAACTTAAATTTTCTATAGTCCTTCTCGGTCGTCACTTTTTCGATCTGTGCTCCAAGTTTTTTTAATTTGAGGTTAAAATCTTCATATCCTCTTTCAATATATTTAATATCATCAACGACTGTTATACCTTCTGCGGCAAGACCTGCAATTACAAGTGCTGCTCCCGCTCTTAGATCAGGCGCTGATACACTTGCTCCTGTATATCCAGCAACGCCGGTAATAATCGCGGTATTTCCTTCAACCTTAATATCTGCTCCCATTCTGGCAAGTTCATCCACATATTTGAATCTATTTTCAAAAATACTCTCTGTTACAATACTGGTTCCCTGAGAAAGACCAAGTGCGACAGAAATCTGCGGCTGCATATCAGTCGGAAATCCTGGATACGGAAGTGTCTTGATCTGGGTATGCTGTAATGGTTTTGAACTAACTACTCTTACCGCATCATCAGATTCTTCTATTTCACATCCGATCTCAATCAGTTTTGCAGTGATTGATTCAAGATGTTTTGGAATCACGTTCTTAATTGTAATGTCCCCTTTGGTCACAGCTGCTGCCATCATAAAGGTTCCCGCTTCAATCTGATCCGGAATGACAGCATACTCAGTTTTATGCAGCTTATCGACTCCTTTGATTCTGATCACATCTGTACCTGCGCCTTTGATATTAGCGCCCATACTGTTCAAAAAGTTAGCAAGGTCTACTACATGTGGTTCTTTTGCTGCATTCTCAATGATCGTTTGTCCCTGTGCCATCACAGAAGCCATCATAACATTAATCGTTCCACCAACAGTAACAACGTCCATATAAATATGGTTTCCAATCAGTTGATCGGCACGCGTCACAATCAGCCCATGTTCAATTTTAACATTGGCTCCAAGTCCTTTGAACCCTTTAATGTGCTGGTCGATTGGTCTGCTTCCTATATTACATCCACCCGGAAGTGCGACCGCTGCTTCTTTATATTTACCAAGAAGTGCTCCAAGAAGATAATAAGAAGCTCTAATTTTTTTTATATAATCATCTTCGATCGTCAGACTATTGATCTGGGATCCATTTATTTTATAAGTATGCCTGTCTACCTGGGAAACGATTGCTCCAATGCTTTCCATTGCCTGTAACAGGACATGAATATCTCTAACGTCTGGCACATTTTCTATCAAAACTGTTTCATCCGTCATAATTGATGCTGCAAGGATTGCAAGCGCTGCGTTTTTCGCGCCTCCGATCTCTACTTCACCGACCAGTGGATTACCACCTTTAATTGCATACTGTTCCATAACTTACCTCTGACCATCTATATGATTTAATGTATGATTCACATGAATTCTTTTATATCTTTGGTATTATATAACACTTCCCTTAAATATGCAAATTCTTATGTCAACGACGTGTTATGTAAACTTTAGTCAAGTTGCTTGATTGGATCTACCTGGGATCCCCCGATCAGTATCTCAAAATGCAGATGCGGACCGGTACTTCTTCCGGTATTTCCACTCAATGCGATTTTTTCACCTTGCTGCACGTATTCACCCGGTTTCACTAATACCTTGCTCAAATGACCGTATCTGGTCTGTCTTCCATCTGCGTGATTGATATAGACCACGTAGCCATATCCACTTCCCCATCCTGCCTTTGCTACTGTTCCTGATGAGGATGCCATGACAGCCGTTCCAATCGGAAGTGACCAGTCAACACCTTTATGATACGTAGATGCACCTCTTGTAGGCGCTTTTCTTGGTCCAAATCCCGAAGATAATCTTCCTCCTGATACAGGTTTAATATAGGTAGGCGGTATTTTGGTTCCACGTTCTACAATTTTAGGGACTGATTCTAAAACAATTTCCTCTTTTACAATTTCTCTGGAAACTTCTTTGTTATTTTTAAAGGATACATCCGCAATCACTTTTCTAAATCCTGCAGATGGTTCCTGCAGCGTTACCATATCTGTTGTGTACCATTCATCGTTGTCAATATACTGAACTGGAGCATCATAACTTTCTTCATAATATGCTTCTTCAGTTCTATTTACAGACAGCTCAGGTTCCGGAACAGTAACAATGATTTCATCTCCGACCCTGATCGTCGAATTTTCATTTTCGATCGCTTCATTCATATCGATCAGATCTTCCATCGTCAGATTGTTTGCTTCTGCGATCTGAGAGAGGGTATCTCCTGACTGTACTTCATAGATCGTCTCTTTTTCCTGATCTTTTGTCACTTCATCCACCGCTTCTGTAAGTGGTGTTATTTCAGAATCCATTAGATAAGCTTCTACTACCTCTACTTCATCAGCAAGTGACAGATCGATCAGTCCAAGTTCATATTCATCAAAACTTTTTTGTGCTGCGGACTCGACTGAACCAAATATCTCATTTAATGTAGTTTCCACTCCTGCCCTGACATAGACTTTCTTGCTCAGATCTTCGCTTCTGATGACCTCTTCTCTGGTGATCATTTCAGCTGTCAGTACATTCAGCTCCCTGGTCGGATCTACAACCAACTGCGCGTTATAGATTCCTTGCGTATCATACTTATCAATTGCCGCCTGAAGGAGCGCAATCACTTCTTCTGACGAAGCAAGATTGACAGTATACTCATTGATCTTAACTGTGTAAGAACGGTTCAGCGTTTCCTTGGTCTCTGAGCGAAGCACGCTTAGCATCTTTCTTCTGATCTGACTTTGGGAATCTACTCTTCCTACCAGCACTTCTTCGCCCTTCGTTTCAAGCACTGCATCAATCAGGATCAGCTCTTCACTATTCCTGGCCAGCTGGGCACGTGCAATTTGAAGACACTCTGTTGCATCTTCAATACTTCCTATTATTCCTACTTCTTTTCCGTTCAAAATCACTGTAAAAATATTATCACCTGTTTTTTCGAACCCTGTAAAAACTGGCAAAAAGAATGCACTGACAACAACTGCCAGCACAGAAAATTTTATATAGATCCAATTTAATCTTTTATTGTATTTTGATATTCTCTTCATAGCATCAATTCTCTTAGTCATTTCTATTTCTAAACACGATACAAACTTTATATTATCAGCAATAAGTGGGATTGTAAAGATTTTTTAACGAAAGAAGGACCTCTAGACATGAGGTCCTTCAAACCAAAAATGTATTAAAATACATTTGTTTTATTGTGAGATACAATAATCTGTAATTTTAGATTTTCTGCTCCACAATTTCTATATAACAATCCTCGTTCCGTTGCTGCTCTGGCAGAATCCCCAGCTTTGATCGGATAGAGCTCATCATAGACGATCAACTCACCGACTCCCTCCAGAACACAGCAGCATTCTGTTGAGTCAGAATGATTTGCAATTCCTGTCATTGTGACACCTGGCATGATCGTGCATTCATATACTTCAAAAAATTTCATCTTCTGGTAAGGAAAGATCGTTCTAACAACATAGTTATCCTTCTTTTCACGATAAATATTACTCTTTTCTGAAGGCATGATCGTGACCATCCCTTCTTTTTCTTTTACAAGATCTTCAAATGAGACTCTTAAACCTTCCATGATCTTACCGATTGTAGTCACAGTTGGGTTCGACTCACCTCGTTCAATCTGTCCCAGCATACTTTTACTCACACCGGTCTGCTCTGCAAGGAGCTCAAGACTCATTTTCTTTTCCATTCGTATTCTTCTAAGATTTCCAGCCAACACCTTATCCATTTGATTCATAATCTTCCTCCTGAATAAAAAAGAGCATTGGGAAACAAACCCAATGCTACTTCATCGTAACAAACTCTATTTTTTATGTTTTTTTACAGAATAACCAAATTTTCCAAGCTTTTTTCCAAGCTCAAAATACTCACCATGTGAATAAGCAACGAGACCAGTTTCATTTAAACAGAATTTTCCTGATTTGTCCATATATTTTTCCTCAACAGTCACTCCGACCACTTTGGCTATAAACATATCATGTGTTCCTAACGGAATCACATCAGTCACTTTGCACTCAATATTAACGGGACATTCATCGATCGACGGTGCCATAATATACTTTGATGCGATCGGCGTCAATCCGGTCTCTTTAAACTTATCTAAGTCTTTTCCAGATCTTACGCCGCAAAAGTCTGTTGCAAATACTGTATCTTTTGTCACAAGATTAACTACAAATTCTCCTGTTTCTTTTATGATGTCGTATGAATAACGTTCTTTTCTAATTGAAACCGAAAGCATTGCGGGATCTGAAGATATTGTTCCTGCCCATGCCAGTGTTATAATATTGGGCTTCTCATTTTCTCTTTGGCAGCTTACCATGACTGCCGGAACCGGATAAAGCATATTTCCCGGTTTCCAATATTGTTTTCCCATGAATATCTCCCTGTTTAAAGAATACCAAATATCCAGGCAAATGTCATCCCGAGATTAGCAAGTAATACAAGCATTATTATAATAAGAAGAGGTTTGATTCCTTTGACCGTTTTAAGCAATTTATCGCTCTGCTGCTTTAGCTCACCTGATTGTTGCTTTAACTCCTCTGCCTGTTTAAAATAGCTCTCTTGCTGGCTCTTTAATCCATCCACTACAACAGCCTGTACATTTCGATATACTTTTACATTTTCTGTGTGGATATATTCCTGAATTGTGCTGAGCAGATCATCAGTCAGTTGTTTCAGATCCTGATCTGGTGACTGTTTCTGCTGCTCTAATAAATTGCCCAGTTCTATGATACCTGTTTCAATCAACTGTTTTGATGAATCATTCAGTTCTGAATTCTTCAAATTCAGTTTTCTCATTTCCTGAAGGATCAATTCATATTCTGCCAACTGATCACGAAGTCTTTTTAATTCCATGGCCTCTGCAGCTGAGTTGGCTTTGATCATCTCGGCAGCATTCCACTTCTGTGCCAGTTTGTCCATAAAGTTGTCCATGATTTTTCCTCCAAGCATATTCCATTACCACTTTCTTCTTATATAGAAAAAGAAATGTTGTCTCCTGCGAATGTAACTTAAAATCACTATCTGATATTTCAATTAGTTTATCATTAATTCTCTCATTTTTCAACAGTAAGCGCTTTTTTGTGCAATATATACTATTTTGTCAAATCATCAAGGCTTTCATTTGTATTAATTAACTGTATTTTTACATCTCGTTCATAATTTATTCATATTTTACTGCTATACTAAAACCAGTTCAAAGAACAAAAACACTATTTTGAGTTCTAAATTCATAAATAGATAAATTTTTTCATAATAGCCCGGATGCCGTAAGGTATCTGGGCACTCCTCATTTTTGGCGCATTTTGGCGCTTTTTTTATTGTCATTCTCTGAGATCAGGTGTTGTCCATCAGTCAAATTCTCTCTTTGTGCACATTTCTGGTTCACAATCTTAATAATTTATTTATCTTTTGTTCACATTTTATTCACATTTATGTTTTAATATTAACAACTGTTGAACACAACAAAATAATTCAACACGGGCACAGACCCAGAGGAGGAAACAAAATGAAAAAAAATTTAGTGATGATGATGTTATCCGTAGCTACATGCGCAATGTTATTAGTTGGATGTGGCGCTGCAACTGAAGAAGCTGCTCCTGCAGAAGAAGTTGCTACAGAAGAAGTTGTAACAGAAGAAGCTCCAGTTGAAGAAGCTACTGAAGAAGTTGCT
>JAQVCQ010000109.1 GCA_028689715.1 Lachnospiraceae bacterium | reverse complement strand
TGCAATACCAACATTGCTGAAATCGAAACTTCTAGCAGCATAAACTCTGAGCTTTGATAACTGAATAACTGCCAGGTATTGAATTTTCACGGTGCATAGTCAAAATCTATGTGCGAAGTTTGAGTTAGACTACTTTAAGACCATGTCTGCGATAAACAGCTTTCAACTCTTCTAAGCACTTATCGCTGGGAATTTCAAATTCATTTTGTTTAAGTCCCACATGTACTGCTTTCTCAACCCCAAAATTATGATAAGGAAGCAGCTCTACACTTTGTATTCTTTTCTCAAGGTGTTTTAAAAATTCCGCCGTATTCTCAGCATTCTCCTTATCACTGTTGATATTCTGTATTATTGGCAGTCTAATTGAAATTTCGCCGATTTCTGAAAGCTGCATTAGATTACTCAAGATCAGTTCATTGTCTGCTCCTATGTGTTTTTTGTGCTTTTCCTTGTCAAACAGCTTAAAATCCACAAGAAATAAGTCAATGTATTCTGATAATTTCATTACAGCTGACCATGGCATACTTAAAGCTGTTTCTACGGCGATGTGAACTCCTTTGTCATGCAGCAGCCCACAAATTTCCTCCATAGATTCTCTTTGAAGAAGGGGTTCCCCTCCCGAAAATGTGACACCGCCTCCGGATACTTCATACAATCTAGAGTCGTTCATCAAATCTTCAAAAAGTTCAGACACACTACACTCATATCCGCACTCTTCCAAAGCTCCTGTGCAGCAGACCTCCAGACACTTTCTGCAATTCGTACATTTTGAAAAATCAAAATAATGATTTTGCCCTTCAAAACAATTTACTGGTTCTGAACATACTCTTGCACATTCACCACACAAAATACATTTACTGTCTGTATAGCTAACAGAAGGTTTTACCCCCCAGGTCTCTGGGTTATGACACCAGGCACACCGAAGATTGCAGCCCTGCAGAAACACAGTAGTGCGAATCCCAGGTCCATCATGAAGGGAAAAATGCTGTATTTGATTTATCACAAATTTTTTCATTTTTACCTCCTAGCGTTGTGTACGCCCAATTACCTCATTTTGCATCTCCGTGGTTAATGTATGAAAATATGCGCTGTATCCGCACACTCTTACGACTATGTTCTGATGACTTTCCGGTTTTTTTTGCGCATCCAACAGAATTTTCTGGCTAATTACATTGAAATCCATCACGCTTCCACCATTTTCACAGAATACTTTTATTACGCCTGCAAACAATTCCGGCTTCGGCATATTATACATGATTGGAATATCCATATATGTTACAGCGCCACCGGGGAAATACGAATAATCCAGATCTTTCAGAGCATTTAACAATGTCGATATATTAACGTTCTCTGTACTTTCACTTGGATTTACACCTCTGGATAACCCAGTGCCACATGCTCTTCCATCTGCAGTAGCGACGGTTGTCTCTTTAAACCAGTCGTACGAGTAAAATGCAAAAAGTGAAGGTTCAAAAAAGCCACCCCTATAATTTTTCTGCCCACCCAGACGTTCGGATAAGTCCTTCATTACTCTGGCGCCAAAAGTTGTCACTTCTTTGTCCCGGCAGAATTTTGGTACTTTGTGCAGCAAATACTGGCGAAGCATCTCATCATTCTGAAAATTATTTTCCATTGCGTTTAAAAGCTTTTCCATCGATACCACTTTTCTGTCAAAAACAGCTGTCTTTATGGCATAAAGCGAGTCAATAACTGTACCGATTCCAGTCGCCGCAAAATTATCTGTATTATAAACTGCGCCTCCTTCCGAAACATCTTTTGCTTTCTCAATACAGGAAAGCATGGTTGCTGAAAAGAACAGTGATGGATTAATTGTCTTCCACCATGCTCCAAATTCATTATACTTCCTCACAAACATATTCAATTCATTTTTGTAATTGTCCATTACTATATCATAGAACGCTTCAAAAGTATCTGCTTTTCTGGCAGATACAAAGGATAGTCCGTCTTCCGAAAACACTTTGTTCCAATAGTCTGGATATAGTGATCCGTTCAGCATCTGAACCAGGTTGAGATATGTATATGCACGGCTGTTTACCTCATTTGACAGACATATTTCCTGGCAACCTCCGGCTACATACATTCTGCAGTCCGCAAGCTTCTTATTTCTCATATGATTTGCATTAATAATTACATCATCATTAAATATTGAAAGCACATTTAGTCCCATCCCGGCTAATTCACCAAGGCGGTTTAAAAAATCATCCGGATGATTTACTGACACTCGTGCCTGTAGTTTCGGGTTTGCAAATCGATACTTTCGAAAACTCTCCATTACCATCTTACTTACTTCATTATAGATTATTGTACCATCTGGCTCACATCCGCCAATTACAACATCTGCATTAGTCCCACCGGGGAGGTCTGACTCCAAATCCCACCTTGCATCCGTCATTGATATAAAGCAGTCCATATATTCCTGTGCTTCTTCTTTAGTCAGCACTCCTGACGCAATATCTTTCTCATAATATGGATTCAAAATACGATCCAGATGTCCGATTACTGCAAAGCCAAGTCCATCCAGCGCATTGCACATTTCTCTGGTAAACCATATTGCACTCAATGCCTCATAAAATGATTCCGCCGACTTTGCAGGAACTTTACATGCAGTCTCAGCAATTTTCTTAAGTGTCAATTGATGCATCGGATCTAGGTCAGTTAAAAGCATATCCTTTGCCTTATCAGAAAAACGGTTTGCAATTTTTTTCAGACTGCCACATATATCAATAACACAAGTCAGAAATTCTCCCTGATGCCCGGATAATTTCTTATCCTCAAGCCTCTCTTCTGTCTTCTTGCATATTCCATCTAATCCATATTTGACCACGGTCTCACAATTTGCATAATGATGGGCCGCATCCATAAACTGTGGGCCGTTCATAACCCCTTCGTTTTTGTAATAATCGCTCCATTTTCCATAATCTGAAACAAATTTAGGATACTGTTTCATAAGCCAGCACCCAATTCCAGGCTGTGGAGGAAACGTTGCTGTAACACTGTTTCTTTCACGACCCGTGTCTATTTCAGAAAAAAATGGACTTGCCGGAAAAATAATTACTTCGGCGTGCTCAGCCGCTGTACGGTAAACCCAGGTCTTCTTTCTAAAAGAGGATGCGTCTGGATTTTCTTTATTTCTTCTATTAAGTAATCCCTCCATTTGAGACACATCAGAAGGGTATTCTGAATATACTTTTTCGTTTTCTTCAAAAAACTGTTCCTTGTCAAAACGATATATTGTCATTTGTATTCTCTCCTTTCTCAGGCATACTGCTCTTGTTTATTTTTTTTATCACCCGATTCATCAGCCAGATGTCCAGAAGTTGAAGAAATCCTGTTGCTCCTATTAACCATATGGGCAAAGTTCTCAAAAAAACTTCCTGGCTAATCAAAAAAATGATAATCGGAAAAACAAACGTCGCAAGTATAACCAGTGAAAAAAATGGGTTGATAACCGAAAGCATAAAGGCTGTCCGGAATATTCGTTTATTATGGTCGGTGCGCAGTACCACAATTACTGTATTAAATCCAACCACTGCTGTCATGGATAACAAAACAACAGAACAGCCCATAAAGAAAACGTTGCCTGCAAATTCCACACGCCTGGAGATTAAAAAATCTCCAAGCAGAATTAGTGTCAACAAAAGAATCTTCCCCCATATTCCAATTCCAATTTTAAAATTTGAGCGAAACGCTGAAAAAAAGTCATGTGTTAAGTGCACACTTTTTCCATCTAATATCTTCATAAGTACACTGTCCAGCGCAATAAATGATGGCCCGATTGTTATAATGGGAATACAACATACAAACCACAATAAATCTAAGATCAGAATATTTGCAGCAACTGTAAGTTTATAATTAAAAGTTCCCTCAAGATCAAATAAATCTTTGATTTTATTCACTATATTTGCCCTCTTTTTTTGAAAGAAATTAACTAAAAGCTTAGCACAACCTTTAAGGCGGAATGATCCCTGACAGCCTGAAATCCTTTTTCATAATCAAGTACACTAAATCTGTGTGTAATAAATGCACTTGTATCAATTGTTTTATCCATAATAGCATTTACAACCGGCTCATGCGCCTGCGCCTCAGCATCGGGTAATGGCCACTGAACATACCGGATTGTAAAGTTTCTTAACTCAGGCAGAGGGACATTTAAGCCACCGTCGCTCTTTAATCCATATACCGCAATCACTCCATCATTTACAATATAGTCCATACACTGTGTAATCGTTGCGTTTGTACCTATTGTGTCAATACAGAAATCAATATTTCTATGAAATAATGTCGATGCTTCTTTAACAGCTTCAACATCTTTATTAAGATACACACCGGAAGCACCCAGTTTCATCGCAATGTCCAGTTTTTCCTGATGATTCCCGCAAATATAAATCTCTTGAATCCCCTGTAGCCTTCCACAGCTCAAAAAGGCTAATGCCACAGGACCGTCTCCAATAACAACCATTTTTTTAGCCCCAGCTGCTCCAATGCGCTGAAGTGCACTATATGTTTCTTTTAGAGTAATAAGCAGTGAAGCATCTTCTGGTTTCATGTCAGAGGGGCATACCTGTTGGGTAATTCCCAATTCGATATCCGGGACATCCACACCGTTTTCTTTAGCCGCTGAGTAATCCTTCACAATTCCATATTCAGCAAATCCCCCCCAACCGCTTGCAAATTTTTCGGTTGGATTCTGTCCGGCTCTTACAACAAGATCCCCTACATGATATGATTTCACTTTTGAACCAATCTTAACAACTTTTCCAGCATCCTCATGTCCAAGAACAACCGGGTATCTTTCAATTTCAGGCACAAGTCCCTGAATTACCCCCATATCGGTTCCATTGCAGATCATGCAGCAGTCTATTTTTACCAATGCATCATATTCCCCAAGTTCGGGGATTGGAAGTTTTTCCTCAAGATACAATTTATTGTCTTCATTTACAACTAGCCCTTTCATAAGCCCGATAGCCTCCTTTATTTTATACCTGTAGCAGCCACAGACTGCATGAAATATTTTTGAAATCCAAAGAATAATATTAATACCGGAATCATTCCTATCACAATTACACTCATGATTAAATTCCATGTTGGCTGTTTTATAACAGATGCGCCACATATAGAACTGATTCCAAGTGTGATTGTCCATTTACTCTCACTTTGAACAATAAGCAGCATCCAGATGAGATTATTCCAAGCTGAAATAAATGTATATGTTCCAAGTGTTGTCATGCTGGATTTTGTAAGCGGCATCAATATTCTTGAAAAAATTTGAAAATGTGACGCACCATCGATTTTTGCCGCCTCATCTAGCTGCTTGGGAATACCAAAATAAAACTGTCTCATCAAAAATGTGCCAAAAGGAATCGACCATGCCACCTGTGGGAGAATCATTCCTGCATAGGTATCTAATAAATTCAGCTCTTTACACAACAGATAAGAAGGAATCAGTCTAACTGTAATCGGAATCATCATAGTAGACAAATAAAGGATAAATAGCAGATTTCTCCCTTTAAACTCCAGCCTTGTAAAAACATATGCTGCCATACTGCAAAGAACTATAGTCAAAAACGTTACTACTACAGCAACTACAAAAGAATTTAAAAAGCATCTGGGAAAATCTAACAGTTTCCATGCTTCCGAGAAATTGCTCCACTGTAGTGTCTTCGGTAAGATTCTTCCTACACTTGTCGCCAAATCTGCATCTGATTTTAGTGATGTAGATAAGATATACACAAATGGAAAAATAATTATAATCGCAAGTATAATAATAGCCAGCCAGGACAAGCCCCCGCCCAAAATATTTCGTTTTCCATATTTCACTTTTGCTTGACTCATAATTGCCCCCATTCTCAATCCTTATCACTTGTTAATTTAAGCTGCAGAATTGATATTATCAAAGATATCAGAAATATGAATACAGCCATCGCGGAGGAATACCCCATTTTCAGTGACGAGAATGCTGTTTTATACAGAGTAAGTCCTGTAAGGTATGTGCTTGTTCCCGGTCCGCCATTTGTTATCGTATACACCAAATCGAATTCCTGGAAAGTTCCTATCACACACATTAGGATGATGTATGTCAACACAGGCTTTAACTGGGGCAGCGTGATGGAAATAAATTTATGCCATACATTTGCACCATCCAAGTCCGCCGCCTCATAAAATTCTTGCGATATCTCTAATCGCCCAGCTACAACCATAACCATATAATATCCTGCCCAACGCCAAATCGTAACTATTGCCATAGATAGTAGCGCTGTCTTACTGTCAGTCAACCATCCGACTGTGGGCAAATGAAGTGCCTTCAGGAAGTTATTTATCACCCCATAATTTGTACCCATCAGGTATCTCCAGGCTACACCTGTTGCAACTAATGATAATGCACACGGGAGAAAATAAATCCCCCGCACTAATTTTGAAATGGTAGTATTAACCTTATTTGCATATAAAACTAATTCACACATAATTACCGCAAATATTACGATAGGAGGGACATTCATTAAAATATACTTAATTGTGTTCCATAGACTTGCCCACCATAGTTTATCATGTATTAATGATATATAATTCTCCAGCCCATTAAACGTTTTTCCTTTTAACGGATTCCAATCATAAAATGACATACGGACGGAATCTGCCATAGGCCAAAATACAAAAAGGGTCAGCAGAAGTAAGGATGGGAGAAGAAATAAAATTCCTACTTTAAAATCGCTCTTCTTCTGCTTATATTGTGTTTCCTTTGCCATATTTCCTTCCTATTCTGTCAAGCCTAAATCTATTGATTTTACTGGCTTTGACGTTTTTTATTTACCTCTAAAACAGAGCCGATCGTGATGGATGTCGTAGTATTAAGTACCGAATAGCTGATAAATGGGTA
>JAQVCQ010000108.1 GCA_028689715.1 Lachnospiraceae bacterium | reverse complement strand
TAATAATTAGAAAACACAATAAATATTACTGATTAGGAGATGTATTATGCCAACTATAAAAGATGTCGCGGAACTCTCAGGGGTGTGTGTTACAACAGTATCCCGGGTGTTAAATAAGCGTGGATATATATCTAAAGAAACATATGACAAGGTTTATGATGCTATGGATAAACTAGATTACCAGCCTAACCAGCTGGCCAGAAATATGTTCCGCCAACGAACAAATTTCATTGGTCTCTTGATACCAGATATTTCCCATCCCTTTTTTGCTGAGATGGCCCACCACATTGAAATATTGCTGTTTAATCGGGGTTACAAGATGATACTCTGCAATACACAAAAAAATGATGCCAGAGAACAGGACTATTTGAATATGCTTCGACAGAATAAGGTAGACGGCGCTATCGTAGGAACTCATATGCTGGAAACTTCTGACTATAAAAAGCTTTCATTGCCCATTATTGGTTTAGATGTATTTCTAGGTGATTCTATTCCAACCGTATGTGCCAACCATATTCTGGGCGGAAAACTTGCGGCCAAGCCCTTTATTGACGGATCAGCTAGATGTGTTCTTCAAATAAAAGGTAACCATGACATTAAATCTCCGGTTTGGATGAGAAATTCTGTTTTTGCTTCAGAATTGGGTGAACACAATATTCGTTGTATAGATTACGAGTTAAAAGAAAATGAATTTTACAGGGAACAATATTATGACTTAATTGATGACATGCTCAAGCAGTATCCAGAAATTGACGGAATTTTTTCCACTGACGCAGTTGTGGCTTATGGTATAAAGTATGTTTTAGAACATAAAAAAAGGATACCCGACGATATTATGATTGTCGGGTATGACGGGGTTGAAGCTTCAAAAACCTCATATCCTGCCTTGTCTTATGTAGAGCAGCCCTTTGAAGCGCTCAGCGAAACCATCGTAGATGTATTACTTAGAAAAATAGACGGTGAAAGTATTACTAATAATATTACCGTTGACGGAATTCGTTATGTTGAAGGAAATACTACCAGATAGAATCTGAGGCGGTTTTCCCCGCCTCAGGTTTGACAGATTACATGTGCTTTTTCACTTCTGCTGCCACATGCTGAACCAGCCGTTCCATGTCTACTCCATCTTTAACTTTCGCACCATGAGCCCAATATGTACTTTTATTAACACAGCCAAACAAGCTCATTTTTTTAGCCGTCTCCTGTTTCACAGCTTCAACAGCAGCCGGAATTAAATCGATAATTCCTTTGTTCATATTTGAAAATGTCTTAAATTCAGCCTCCACCGCCGCAATATTAATATCAGTAAAAATGTTTACTTTACTTATTCCTTCTTGTATTGCCCTCTTGAAGTCTGTATCCGTAAGCCCTGAACCTCCATGGAGCACCAACGGCACATCTACCGTTTCGGCAATAGTCCGAATACGCTCAAAATCAAGCTTTGGTGGCAGCTTATATGCCCCATGAGCTGTACCCACTGCCACCGCCAATGCATCAACGCCGGTTTTTTGAACAAAGTCTTTTGCCATTAAAGGATCTGTATAGAACTTAGAAGGATCTTCCATCTTAGAATTTCCCTCTGCGGATCCCTCGTTATCACCCACATGTCCCAACTCTCCTTCAATAGTTGCTCCATAAGAATGAGCAATCTCTGCCATTTCTTTTACCTTTTCCACATTTTTTTCATAAGTTTCTGTAGAGCAGTCATACATGATGGAAGAAAAACCTAGTTTCAGAGCCCTCAAACAGGTTTCCTTGTTCAATCCATGATCTAAGTGTACAACCACCGGCACATTGGCCTTTTTTGCCATTGGGATTAAATAATAAGAAACCTCTTCCAACGGTCCATAAGGAAAAAGCACTTCTGCTGTCCCCATAATCACCGGCGACTGGGTACTTTCTGCCGCATTAATAATTCCTCTTGCCAATTCAAGATTTACAGCATTGAACAGCCCCACCGCATATTTTCCTTTCTTGGCAGGTATTAAAACCTCATTCATATTTACCAGCATATTTTCTTCCTCCTTCTCTCTGCAACAGCTAGTCACACTTATCCCATCCCCGATTGATCCTATCTTCCAACTCATTTAAAGGTTTCAATCCACTTAATGCATCATAAGCCGCCACACAAGATGCCCCTGCTGCTGCAGCTAAATGCATGCACCTCTCTATTGAATATCCTTCTAGCATAGCAGTCAAAAATGCAGCAATGCTTGTATCTCCGGCACCATTCCCTGAAAGAATCCGCTCTGGAATATAACTTTTCTCAAAACCTTCTTTATCTGACCACTCTTGCACATCCAGTTCTACTCTCTCACTAATCCCACGCAGCACTCTGAAATCTGCAGTTTTGAAGTATATGCCTGGAGCGCCGCATTTAATGAGCAGAACTTTTGCACCAAAACTCATACATTGTTCAGCGAGGGGCTTTATGTCTGTCTCAATATCAAGAATTTTTGTAATGTCACGTCCCTTAGCCCTCTTCTGCCATGATTTGAACCTTTCCCGATCGAGCATAAAACAAAGTTCCTCTACACTGGGCACAAAAAAATCTACATAGGGCAATGTTTTTTCAAGAATCATTTCCCAGTCAGCCTGTCCTGCTTCAGTTTCCGGGTTTACCAGAGCAAAATCCAGAGAAGTAGCTGCTCCCGCCATTTTTACCTTCTTTAATATTCTTTGCAGATCGTTTCCTTCACTTTCATACATTTTTTTCATCAGAGTTGGATACCCAAAATGGAACAATGCACAGTCCTTCAGTGAAAGCTCCGGTACGTCATCTGCGCAAAATGTATCATTTGCTCCCGGGTTGTGTAAGACGATTCTGTCAATTCCTGGAACCGCTAAAATGATAGAATATGACGTAGACTCACCGCTCACTGTGAGCATTCCTTCTTCTGCACGGTAGCTCTTTAAAATCTTTCTAGCCATGCCGCCAAATTCGTCATCTCCCATTTTTCCCATCAAAGTAACATCTGCACCAAGTATTTTCATGGCCAGCCCTGTATTGGCCACTGAGCCGCCTGTATGTACATCTGCATTTCCCATCTGAATCAGTTTACCTGGTGACAGAACATCTCCCAGTCTCTCTACCCTTTTATTGTCTTGAAAAACCGGTGTTATATCCAGACAAATATGTCCGGCTGCAATCACTTTTTTCATATCAGAACATCTCCTATAAACTTGTTATATTATATCGGTAATGTGGTATTCCCCCGCACCAAAGTTATATCTTCCAATACAATATCTCCCGTTACTTTTTTCCCATTTATCTTATTGATTAAAACATCTACAAGCTTATCCGCCAATTGCTTTATTGGCTGTGCCACATAAGTCATTGACGGATAGCTCAGTTTTGCCATAATAGTACCATCATAGCCTACCGCCTTAAAATCCCCCGGAATTTTAATGCCTCGTTCAATTGCACATTTAACTGCATTCATTACAATAAAATCCTCTGAGAATATTGCATCTATGTCCGGATATAAATCAAACAGCTTATCTGCTTGTGTATAATAATCTTCCAAATCCACCCTTGTATCCCATATATGATCTATACACCTTATTCCGTTTTTCTTCAATATTTCGGAAACTACCTGATGCCTTCGCACGGATGGCGACTGAGTATTCAAAACAGCTGTTACATTCAGCACGCACTGACATTTATTTCGGATTAGTTCTTCTGCAGCAAGACGTCCTCCTTTTTCATGATCAGAATAAACAACTGGAATCTGATTTGCCACGTGAAGATCCAGTGCAACAATTGGCAGCTCCAAATTTCGATATTCGTCCTTGCTCAGCATGTGGGTTCCAAGTATAATGCCGTCCACCATATTTTGTCGCATCATTTTTATATAATCACGTTCCCGATTAGCTGAATCATTTGTGTTACACAAAAACAACTTATAATCATGTGAGTACAGCTGCAATTCTATATACTTTGTTATCTCCGCCCAGAATGGCTGTGAACTGTCCGGAACTATTAAGCTAATGTAAAAAGAACGCTGCTTAAACAAGTTCCGTGCAATTTGGTTTGGAATATAATCAAGCTGCTCTATCGCATTATATACATTATCATACGTATCCTTTGAAATATATCCTCTGTTATTTAGAACTCTTGATACCGTGGTAGGTGACACTCCTGCAAGCTCAGCTACATCCTTAATATTTGCCACTAAACAGCCCCCCTATTCTTAGTTAAATATAGCATATCTCCCCTTTGATGTAAATTCAAATTGTGTGTTTGAGAAATCAGCTAATTCAGGCTGTTTTTTATTTAGATGCATAGATATCAATCTGATGACATCCTTCCAGGTTTATTCCAAATGGCTGCTCAACTTCATTTCCATCAAGTATAATTCTGCATAAATTACCCGAACCATGGATCTGGATTGTATATCTGCCCTTTCTGTAGGGTAATTTACTCAGCACTGCTCCGTCAAATTCTTGAGGTATTGCTGGCTTTATCGTCAGACCCTTTTCATCGTAGCGAACGCCAAAAACTCCATTTACGATATAGCCAATAAATCCAGCTGCATGCCATGGCAGGTGAGGCCATCTCCATGCTCTTCCTGTGTCATAATCCATAACCTCATGGAAAGACTTATTAAGAAGTACGTTCCTAACCTGCTGAAAAATCAGCTTTCGAATAAAGTCGGTTTCCCCGACTTCGCCTGCTGCAGCAGAAATTCCTAATGACCATGACACCCAGCAGGCTCTCCAGAAATGATTTTTTTCTTTTCTGAATGGATACCATTTAATTCCAAAATCGGAGCATGCCCCAGGGGTTTTTTGGATTGTCCGGAGGAATTTTTCTGTTTGTTCTTTCGTTGCAAAACCAAATTTTGGCCACAGAACCATTTCGGCTCCTGTTAATTCCCACCAGCCATTTTTATATGCCTCACTTCCGACCGGCCCACTGGTGAAGCATGCCTTTTCATCATTCCAATACTTCTCACAAATAGATTTTTTCATGAGTTTTGATTTTTCAGCCCACTGCTCACTTCGTTCACTGTTAAATCCAGTTATATTGCAAATATCGGCAGCCGCCTGATACATAAGTGAGAATGCTATTTCAGTTCCCAGACAATATCCGCCATTTTCAGGCTCCTCAAATGCATCCTGGGCAAGGCACATGGTTGCATGTACTAAATCCATATCCTCATCATATCGTTCATCAGCTTCCGTGGCATATTCTATGATGCCAGGGAGCATTTCATATAATATCTGAACATCGCCAGTTGCAATATAATAATCCCATGCCGCAATTGCCGGCATAGCAGCGCAGTCAACGCCATTATTAAACCCATGCTCCGATATATATATCAGTGATTCTCTGGCTTCCTCTGGTGCCAGCAAATTCTGGCATCGAAAAGCTGCATGACAGGTATCTCTTACCCAGCTCCCAAATCCTTCTCCCTGATCCTGGAAAAGTGCAGCATTCATCAGTCCCTCCTGTCCCGGAAGAGCATACTTTTTACTGCGGTTCAATTCCATAATATCTGTTGCCAAAGCAAATGCAGCATTTAAAACAGCATACTTTGTATGAACCTTCGGATAAGCACTATCTCTTGGAGCCTCCCATTTTTCTGTCCGGTTGGCAATTCTCGTCATATCTCCCCAGGGAGTGTCTCTCCAGCGGAATTCTTCAACTGCTCTCACCGGAGACAGTACCGTTTCCCCATCATTAAGTGCCCAAGCCGCCGGGTCACCATAAATATTGTCCTCAACACAGTTTTCATAAATCCTATAATGTTCACATGAAAACAGCTTTTCGCCCTTTTCAATATTTTTTAACTTTAATCGGTTTTCTAAAGAATACCGAGTGGGACGAATTCCCCATACTTTCATTGAAATAATGGAGGCAGTCTTTCCGGCTGTCCGTATCTTTATATATGGATCGGCATTATACTGAAGATAGAAGGATGAATTATTTATATTTTCAACTAAATCGCTTTTTATTTTGTAATCATTTTTTTGAGGCCCATCTGTCTGCAATACCAACATTGCATTTTCAGTATTTGCAAATAATTCCTGCACAACCATGTCACTAAAGAAATGCAAATAGATTCTTCCATCACTCAATGGAACCTTCATCTTATATTTCCCGCAATAGAGTGTTTGGTCCAATGCATCCCATTTCCAGACAACTCCACAAACATCAAATATAATCTCCGTTTCCTGGCCCGCAAATAATTCTAACTCAACTTCACATGCACGTGTCTGAATATCATTCACAGTATTATCTGCATCTAATATTTTTATTTCCGGCCAGACATCCGGACCAAGTTTAAATCTCATAAGGAAGTCGAATTCTGTTTGAATGATTTCATTGTGCCAGAGCCTTTCCCATACTCTTAAATTACTTAAAGACTCTGCGGGAATGATTTTTCCGTTTTCTATCTTAGCCGGGACACTTATTATCGACGCACCTGCAAGGTTTTCTATTTTTTGCCCAAAGCTCTTTGCAAGAGAATATTGGCTTCCGTCACCTTCAACAGAATACTGCTCTTCTACATCTCCGAGCCAATATGACACATGGTTTAATTTAGTATCCCCACTTATCCGCTTATCTGTAATATTCCAATGCAGTAAATCACTGCTTCTGATAGCCTGCTTCACGTTTCTCCCTTTGTTAGACAGCACACAGGGAGATGCATTATATTCCAGAAGCCATTCCTGTCCTTTTTTCTGAATTCCCGATATATCAGAAATTCCTCCCGTGGGAGGCATAAAATGAATCAACGGACGGGACATCTCCCTTCGTTTTTGAGTCTCCGGTTCATCGCTGATATATGCTGCACCAATCCATCTCTCATCCTCACATTCTACCAATATATCTCCTTCATCAAATTCCTGTAATGGGTAAGACATCCATAAATCTATCCTGTGAAGGGACACTTTTATATCCACTGATATTTTGTTTCCATCCTTATCGCTTATAACCACAGGGCATTCCGGTGCATCATACTCATAAGGAAAACGAAGCCATTTCATTACCCCTTCCTTTTTCAGTGTTATTCTCATCATTATCTCCTTCGTTTGATTAAAATTTTCTATAATTAGTTAGAC
>JAQVCQ010000107.1 GCA_028689715.1 Lachnospiraceae bacterium | reverse complement strand
GGACTAACCTCCATATTAAATTTTCTTTCTCGTATCTTTCCACTTTCATCTTTTGTATTTACATACTGTAACGGATGAACAAATGTCATACTGCGTTACTTTTTCTAATGTACTTGACTACGAAATATACTTTATAAATCTTAAGCTTATGTTTTTGGTGGTCCGTACCTCTCTTTCTCTTGTATTTTTTATCTATATCAACTTTTCTTTATATGCTTATTATAGTTGGCGAACCTTGATTTGTCAACACATTTTATGTTTTATTTATAAATTAATATTTTATTTATATTTTATTGTATTATTAATAGATATTAAAGCATTTATTTTTATATTAAATAACTATTTGTCAGACGATTTTACCATTCTTTTCCCTTATTTGCCTTATTTTGAAAATAGGTACAACTGCCATTTTCTCTCTTTTCTTGCAATAGGATTCAAAACATCATAAAATAAATAGGAAATGAAACGAAAAATATAAGAGCATTCAACGGAGGAAATGATTTTATGAACACACCAATAGAACAGGCTTTTGCTTCCTGTGCCAATACCATCATTAAAAATCTGAACAAACGAAATATGGAAGGATATTACTGTGAGAACAGCAGAGAATGTATTGAGAAGATTCTGAACATGATGCCTGAAGAAAGTATCATTTCATTTGGAGGCAGCGAATCTTTTAAAGAAACCGGACTACTTGATCAGATCAAAGAATCAAATTATCAGCTCATTGATCGTTCTGTAGCTAAGACACCTGAAGAACATCGCGAAATTTTTGCAAGAACTGTACTCGCAGACTATTATTTTATGAGTACCAATGCAATTACGATTGACGGTGAGCTGATCAATATTGATGGAAACGGAAATCGCGCTGCCTGTCTGATCCATGGACCCGAACATGTCATGGTCATTGTTGGAAGACAAAAGGTCGTAGAAACTGTAGAGATGGGTATTTCAAGAAGTCGCAATATTGCTGCTGCCGCCAATGCAAAACGTCTGAACCGCCAGACCCCCTGCAACATGACTGGGCATTGCAACGACTGTCTTTCTCCGGACTGCATGTGCAATCACATTGTTGTGACCAGGCGCAGTGGCAGAGCCGGAAGAATTAAAGTCTTTCTGGTGAACGAAGTCCTTGGCTATTAGTAACCACCTTGTTCATTTAATTTGCTGAGCTTAGCTGCCTGATCGGCTGCTGTCAGGGAATCGATCATTTCCTGAATATCACCGTCCATGATGGCATCCAGTTTATGAAGAGTCAGTTTGATCCTGTGATCTGTTACCCTACCCTGTGGGTAGTTATATGTTCTGATTTTTTCAGAACGGTCACCGGTTCCGACCTGGCTCTTTCTTAATTCTGCTTCTGCATCATGTCGTTTTTCCTGTTCTAATTCGTATAATTTAGCACGCAGTACCCGAAGTGCTTTGTCCTTATTTTTCAGCTGTGACTTTTCATCCTGACAGGAAATAACGATACCCGTTGGGATATGTGTCAGTCTGACTGCGGAGTCTGTTGTATTGACGCACTGTCCACCATTACCCGATGCACGGAATACATCAAATTTACAGTCATTCATGTTGAGTTCCACATCTACTTCTTCAACTTCCGGCATGATTGCAACGGTTATGGTCGAAGTATGGATCCTTCCACCGGATTCTGTTTCCGGAACTCTCTGTACCCTGTGAACACCACTTTCATATTTCAGTCGGGAATATGCGCCCTGTCCTGAAATCATAAAACTGACATCCTTCATACCACCAATTCCAATTTCATCGATATTCATGGTCTCAACACGCCATCTCTGACGTTCCGCATATCTGACATATACTCTGTAGATCTGTGCTGCAAATAATGCTGCTTCATCTCCACCGGCACCTGCACGGATCTCCACGATAACGTTCTTTTCATCATTAGGATCTTTTGGAAGCAAAAGGATCTTCAGCTGCTGTTCTAATTCCGTCACTTTTCGTTTCGCATCATTCAGCTCTTCCTTAAGCATTTCACGCATATCTTCATCTGATTCGATCTCAAGCATTGAAACACTGTCTTCAATATCCTGTTTGGATTTTTTATATTCTTTATAAGCCTCAACAATCGGAGTCAGATCGCTCTGCTCTTTCATCAATGCCCTGAAACGTTCCTGATTATTGGTTACAGTTGGTTCTCCCAACTCACCCATAATTTCTTCAAATCTGATCAATAGATCTTCCAGTCTGTCAAACATTCTTTTCCTCCAAAAATACTCCGGCAACTACCCGGTCACATCCGGCATAATCCCTGATTATACTAATTTCCCACAAGCCCTGCTCCTGCATCAGCCTGCTGACTTCTTCTCCCTGGTCATGCCCGATCTCAAACAAAATCCAGGCACCTCTGTTCAGATAGGGTGGCGCCTGTCTAATAATTTCTCTATAAAAATATAATCCGTCCTCTTTCCCATCCAGTGCCATGAGCGGCTCGTGGTCCTTTACTTCTGGCATCAGACTGTTGATTTCTTCTGTCCTGATATAAGGAGGATTTGAAACAAGAAGATCGAATTTCTCTTCCACTTCCAGTTCTGAAAACAGATCACTTTTTAGCCATTCTGCATTCAGCTCAAGTTTTTCACTGTTCTTTGCTGCAAGTGTAAGTGCTTCCGACGACAGATCCACACCAACGCCGGAACAGTTGTTGCTAAAGTTTAATAAAGACAGTAAAATACAGCCACTACCGGTACACATATCAAGAATTTTCATCCCGTCATGTAAATGCTTCATGGCAGTTTCCACAAGAATTTCTGTGTCCTGTCGTGGTGTCAGAACCTGTGGACCCGTAAAAAATTCAAGTCCCATAAATTCCTGTAAGCCGGTGATGTGCTGGAGCGGAATTCTTGCTGCTCTTTGTGTGATCGCTGTCTGGTATCGTATCACTGCCTCTTCTTCCATTTCTCTGTCACCATGAACAAACAGATCATGCCTTGTAGTATGACAGATCCATTCCAGTAACAGTCTGGCATCAAGGTCTGCTTCCGCAAGTCCGGCATCCGAAAGAACCTTCTGGCCATGCAAATAAAGATCTCGGTAATTCATTATTCTTCTCCGGTCTGTGCTTTTGAATCATCCATCCAGGAGTCATCCACTTCATAACCAAATGTATCTTTTAAATAGGCCTTCCAGTCAAATACGGCTTCCACAGAAGCAATCGCCACTTCTACCATTGATTCATCCGGCTCTTTTGTTGTCAGACGCTGCAGCCACATTCCGGGAGCAGAAATGATCTGAACCAGAATATTATCGCTTTTTCCTGCCAGTCTGATGATCTCATATGAAATACCTGCAATCACCGGGATCAGAAGGATTCTCAGAAGTACACGAAGCGCTGGCTGATCGACTCTGATAAAGAAGAATAATACAATACTGACTACCATAACGAACAACATGAAACTGGTCCCACAGCGTTTATGCTGTTTGGAACTTCTCATGACATTTTTCACAGTAAGCGGGCGACCTTTTTCAATACAGTTGATACATTTATGCTCTGCCCCATGATACTGATAAACTCTTCGGATATCCTTCATTGCTGAAATCGCTACAATGTAAACTATAAATATCATGATTCTGATCACACCTTCCAGAATGGCAAGAAGGGAATCGTTCCTGACATATTTTTCAAATAAAGAAGACAGAAAGTACGGCAGTACCATAAAAATTGCAACAGCCATGATGATTGAAATTGCCATTGTAATGCCCATTAAAACATTCTGTGCTTTGTCTTTAAATAATTTTTCAAACAGTTTGTCCGTTTTTGTTTCTTTTTCTTCCTCTTCTATATAGAAAGTAGAAGAAAATGTAAGTGTTTTCATTCCTAGTATCAAAGAATCCAGAAAATTGAATACGCCTCTGATAAAAGGCACCGTCTTAATCTTATTATGATGCAGGACACCTTCGAATTCTTCTGTCTCTACCTCAATTTCGCCATCTGGTTTTCTGACTGCGACCGCGTAAGTATCTTTGTGTCTCATCATGACACCTTCGATCACTGCCTGTCCTCCAACACCCGAAGATCTGCTTATTTTACATTTTTTCAATCTGACACCTGCTTTCTAACGTAAAAATAAGGTTGAGATAATGAAACCTCAACCTTTTTTGTAATGCTTATTTGCTTTCTACACCATATTTCTTATTGAACTTATCAATACGTCCGTCTGCTCTTGCAGTCTTCTGCTGTCCTGTATAGAACGAATGGCATTTGGAACAAACTTCTACGTGGATGTCACCTTTTGTGGAACGGGTTTCAAATGTATTACCACAGTTGCATGTTACCGCTGAATGACGGTAATCTGGATGGATTCCTTCTCTCATTGTTTTCACCTCTTTATATCAATCTTACTATATAATATTTGTTTTACTCTTAAACAGCTTGTTTATTGTAGCATAGAAATATTGGGTATGCAAGTACTTTTCCTAAATATTTTTTTGTTTTCTTACTAAACAATTTTTGTCTTCTTTACTGTATTTACAAAGTCCTGATTTGTCCTTGTTTTTGTGAACATATCCAGTATCTTATCCACTGCTTCTTCTGATTTTAATCCATTCAAAGCTTTTCTGATGATATTGATCGCCTCGAGTTCCTCTGGTGTCAGCAACAGATCTTCTCTTCTGGTACCCGATTTTGGAATGTCGATCGCCGGAAAGATTCTACGCTCAGATAATTTTCGGTCGAGCACCATTTCCATATTACCGGTACCTTTGAATTCCTCATAGACCACATCATCCATTTTACTACCCGTCTCAACAAGCGCAGTCGCAAGAATCGTCAGACTTCCGCCTTCCCGCATATTTCTGGCAGCTCCAAAAAATCTCTTTGGCATATGGAGTGCAGCTGGATCCAGACCTCCCGAAAGTGTTCTTCCACTTGGCGGAACCGTAAGATTATAAGCTCTTGTCAGACGTGTGATACTGTCTAATAAAATAACAACATCTTTTTTATGCTCTACCAGTCTCTTGGCACGTTCGATTACCATCTCGGAAACTCTTTTATGGTGATCCGGAAGTTCATCAAATGTAGAATAGATCACTTCTGTGTTCGGTCCCTCAATGGCTTCTCTGATATCCGTTACCTCTTCCGGTCTTTCATCGATCAACAGAATGATCAGGTGGATCTCCGGGTTGTTACTTGTGATCGATTTTGCAACTTCTTTTAAAAGCGTTGTTTTTCCGGCTTTGGGTGGAGACACGATCATTCCCCTCTGTCCCTTTCCTACCGGACTCATCAGATCCATAATACGCATTGATATGCTGGCACCTGCTGTTTCAAGTCGAATTCTTTTATTTGGAAAGATCGGAGTCATATCTTCAAAACTTTTTCTTCTGGATGCGACTTCAGGTGGCAGACCATTGATTTTTTTTACAAAAAGCAGGGCACTGAACTTTTCTCCCTGTGTCTTGACTCTCGTGTTGCCTTCAATGATATCTCCTGTCTTCATGTTGAAGCGTCTGATCTGGCTCGGTGCAACATATACATCATTATCTCCCGGCAGATAATTGGCACAGCGGATAAATCCATATCCATCCTGCATGACTTCCAAAATTCCATTTGCAGGTGTTCCACTGTCAAGTTCTGTGGGAAATTTTTCTTCCTCTTCTTTTTTTTCAGGCTTTGTTTCCCCTGTTCTGGTCAGAACCATTTTAGGTTCGACCTCTTTCCCTTTTGCTCTGTCTTCTTCGTCTTTTTGCAGCATTGCTTCTATCAGATCTGCCTTCTTCATAGAAGACGATCCTTTAATCGTACGCACTTTTGCAAGCTCACGAAGATCAGAAAGCGCAAGAGACTCATACTTTTCTCTCATAAGCTCCTCCGATAGTTCTATTTAGTTCAAAATTTATTGGGATTTGGTACTTGTATTCAGATTCTAATTTTGAAATGTCTTTTGAATTGTGTGATTTATATGACAATTTATTATACAGCAAACCCCATCTTTTGAAAAGGTATTTTTTTTATATGCCTTGAATCCTTTTCTTAAATCATATATGATTAGAACTGTACTTTTAAAGGAGAACATTTATGTACCCTGCAAGTTGGAACTACAAACCATACTATTCCCTGGAAGCTTATTTCAAAGAATATTTTGGTGAAAAAATATATAAAATTGCATTGGATGCAGGGATGACCTGTCCAAACAGAGATGGCACACTTGATACAAAAGGGTGCATTTTCTGTAGCGAGGGTGGAAGCGGTGACTTTGCACAATCGGTAAGTGATCTGCCAAAATTAGTCGCTGACTCAAAGATCCGCACACCATTTATTGCCTACTTTCAGTCCTTTACCAACACCTATGCACCCGTTTCAAATCTGGAACCTATCTTCAGGCAGGCTTTGATCATGCCGGAGTGTGCAGGTATTTCTGTCGCGACCCGACCGGACTGTTTTTCATCAGAGATCTATGCATTATTTCAAGTGCTTAAGAAGGAATTCCCTAATAAACTGATCTGGATCGAACTGGGGTTACAGACGATCCACGAAAGAACAGCTTCTTATATAAGAAGAGGTTATTCCCTCTCCTGCTTTGAACAATGCATGGAAGCGCTTCACAAAATCGGAATTCCAGTGATCGTCCACGTGATACTTGGACTCCCAGGTGAAAGTCATGATGACATGCTTGAAACTGTCACGTACCTGAATCGTTTTGACCTGTTTGGATTAAAACTACAGCTTCTGCATGTGTTAAAAGGGACCGACCTTGCAGATGATTATGAACAGAACTCTTTTCAAGTGCTTTCAAAAGAGGTATATGTGGAACTGATCGCCGACTGTCTGGAACAGATCAGACCGAATACCGTGATACATCGTCTGACAGGTGATGGTCCAAAAGATCTCCTGATCGCGCCGCTTTGGAGCCTGAATAAAAAAGACGTACTAAATTCGATCCATAAAAAAATGAAAGAAAGAAATACATTACAGGGGAAACAATACCATGATACAGGATGCCGTAACAATTTATAAACTGATTATATTATATATGCTTGGCCGTGTAGACTTTGCACTGACTAAGGGACAAGTGGATGATTTTATCCTGGAGCGAGAATACACCAATTACCTGA
>JAQVCQ010000106.1 GCA_028689715.1 Lachnospiraceae bacterium | reverse complement strand
ACCCCAATTAACTGTTTAAATATGTTATAATATACTTAATTCAATTATTTAAATGCTTATAATACAGATATTTATTGAATCAATATTAACATTTTCAAGATTGAATCCGATATAGTATAAAGATATCAGAGATTGTATCATTTTCATTCGTTCATCCAAGGAGGGTATAGTATGAGTGTAAACGGAATTACAAACATAACTGCAGCCGAAAATTATGCTGCCAGTTCTGCAGCTTCCAAAGTAACTGCAAAAAATAAAGATGCTGAAAATAAAAATAAGGCTGCTGAACAGGGTGTGGTCTATGAACCTTCAAAAGAAGCATCCTCGAAGTCAACTTCTAAAACTTACAAACAGGATCCTGCTCTGATCGAAAAATTAAAAGCAGATGCAGAAGCCCAGACCGCACAACTTAGACAACTTGTTGAGCAGATGATCTCCAAGCAGGGCGGAACACTTGCAAGTGCTGATGATATGTGGAGCTTTCTTGCGAGCGGAGACTATACCGTTGATCCAGAGACAAAAGCAAAAGCACAGGCAGATATCGCTGAAGATGGATACTGGGGCGTCGATCAGACCTCCGATCGTATTCTTGATTTTGCCAAAGCTTTATCAGGCGGAGACCCTGATATGATAGACAAAATGAGAGATGCTTTTAAAAAAGGATTTGAGGAAGCAACAAAGTCATGGGGCAAAGATCTTCCTTCTCTCAGTAATGATACTTATCAGGCTGTCATGGATAAGTTCGATAAATGGGCCGAAGAGTCCGGATCAACAGAATCTGCGATCTAATTTGAAACGAAAAACAAAATGCTTTGGGCATCAAACAAGCCCAAAGCATTTTTTATTATGAATGAACAGCACCGATCAGATCATGAATATCTGCAACGTTGTATTTCTTCATATAAGCTTCAATTCCATCTATCACTTCTATTGTAGTATACGGATTCACAAAGTTCATGGCTCCCACACAGACCCCGCTTGCTCCGGCAAGTATGAACTCTATGGCATCGTCTGCTGTAGCAATGCCTCCCATACCAATAATTGGAATTTTAACAGCCTGTGCTGCCTGGTATACCATTCTGACTGCAACCGGTTTAATCGCAGGACCTGACAGTCCTCCCGTCTTATTCGCAAGGGCAAACATTCTCTTATGAATGTCAATTTTCATACCTGTGATCGTATTGATCAGTGATACTGCATCAGCACCGGCTGCCTCTGCTGCTTTAGCCATTTCCCCGATGTCTGTTACATTCGGACTTAATTTCATAATGACTGGCTGCTTTGCCTTAGCTTTTATCTCTTTTGTGATATGATAAAGTGCTTCTTTATTCTGCCCAAATGCAATAGCACCTTCCTTCACGTTTGGACAGGAAACATTAATTTCAAGCATCCCGATGGAAGTATCTGCCATTCTTTCCACAACCTCAACGTAATCTTCAACTGTTTTTCCACATACATTGATCACGCTGACGGTATGAAACTGATTCAAAAAAGGAAGATCCCTTTCAAGGAACACATCCACGCCCGGATTTTGAAGGCCGATCGCATTTAACATACCACCATATGTTTCAGCCACTCTTGGTGTTGGATTTCCCACCCATGGTACATTTGAAACTCCTTTTGTAATCACTCCGCCCAGTCTGTTCAGGTCTACAAATTCACTATATTCCATACCTGATCCAAAAGTTCCTGATGCCGTCATGACAGGATTTTTCATTTCGATTCCTGCAATTTTAATTGTTGTATTCATCAGATCTCAACCTCCTTCGCATCAAATACCGGTCCGTCTGCACAGATTCTGGTATTATGAACGTATGAATGATGGTCTACTTCTTTTGTCTTACAGACACAGCCCAGGCAGGCACCCACTCCACAGGCCATTCTCTCTTCCAGTGAAATATATGCCGGAATTCCCTGCTCCTGTGCATACTGTTTGACTGCTTTCAGCATAGGCATTGGACCACAGGAGAAAATAACATCTGCACTGATCTTTTGCTCCCTGATTGCATCTATTACATTTCCCTTCGTTCCGTAACTTCCATCTTCGGTCGCGATCACGACCTGACCATATCGTTCCATGTCTTCTTTTAAAAAGAGATTGGAATCTCTATATCCCACGACAAAGATCACCTCTCCCAAGGCATCTTTTGCAGCTTGCAACATAGGTGGAATCCCTATTCCTCCTGCTATCATCATAACTTTTATTTCTTTTGTTTTTTCAATCGGGAATCCATTTCCAAGATTTCCAAGTATGGAGATCTTATCGCCTTTTTGATAAGAAGAAAACTCTTTTGTCCCAGCTCCCTGAACACGATACACGAGACGCATCCTGTCGTTTTCTCTATTTACTTCACAGATACTGATCGGTCTGGGCAGGAGCGTTGATTTATCTTTTGGATAAATACTGATGAACTGGCCCGCTTTTGCATGCTGCGCCATCGTTGTTTCGATCCAGAGATCAAAAATATCTGGTGCGATTTCTTTTTGCTCTATTACGAAAACTTCCTGCTTGCTCTTTGCTGTATTCTGTCCGAACTCACTCATGATCGTTTCATCCTCCTGCTATCAAATACAATTTCTCCCGCACAGATCGTATAGCAGACCTGCCCATGCATTGGCACCCCAAAAAAGGGTGAATTTTTTGATTTTGAATAAGATGCTTTAAGCTCAAATGCTTCCTTCTCTGAAAATATGACAAGATCCGCCGGACCACCTTCAGCAAGATATCCAGCATTCAGATCATATAACTCTGCTGGGCTGCATGTCATTCTTGCAAGGAGATCTATTAGTGGCATCTGCTCTTCCTGTACCAGTTTTGTGAGTCCAAGAGGAAGTGCTGTTTCAAGCCCTGTTATGCCGCTTGGTGCATCTGCAAAAGATCTGTCTTTTTCTTCTTTTGAATGAGGTGCATGATCCGTTGCGATGATATCGATCGTACCATCCTTGATCCCTTCTATGACAGCTTTTCTGTCCTCTTCCGTTCTAAGTGGAGGATTCATCTTAGCAAGCGTTCCAAAAGCAGTAACTGCTTCTTCTGTAAGTGAAAAATGATGTGGTGCTGCTTCTGCATGAAGATTCGAATTGCTTTTTTTTGCTTCTCTTATCAGCTCAACTGCTTCTTTCGTGCTGATATGCTGAAGATTCAGTTTTACTGAGGTCTCGGCTGCTATTTTTATATCTCTGGCAACCATGGAAATTTCAGCTTCTCTCTGTGAGCCGAAAAGTCCCATTTTTTTCGCAGCATCACCTGCATTGATTCCGTTTTCTTTGATCCATTCAGGATTTTCTTCATGAAGACTGACCGGTTTTCCGAGCTTTGATGCAATTTCAAAACAGGATTTAAGCAGCGCTTCATCCATGACAGGGACACCATCGTCAGTAAATCCTGCCGCACCATGTTCAGAAAGCGATTCCAGATCTGTCAATTCAAGACCTTTCATTTCTTTTGTAACACATGCACAGGAATAAACATGAATACCACATTTCTTTCCCTGCTCCAGAACGTACTGCAATGTCTCATTCGAATCAACAGGCGGTTTTGTATTTGCCATCATTACGACAGAAGTAAATCCTCCTGCTGCAGCCGCTGAGGCACCGCTTTCAATATCTTCCTTATATGTAAGACCTGGATCCCTGAAATGAACATGAATATCTACAAGTCCCGGCGCAACGATCAATCCATCTGCATGAATTGTTTTTTCGGGCTTACGTTTCATTCTCTCCCAAAGTCTTTTTCCAATTTTTAGTATCCTTCCATTATGTATGAGCACATCCAGCTTCTCTGCTGTCTGGCTCTTAGGGTCTATTACAAATCCATTCCTTATCAGTAACATGGCCACACCTTTCTATAATCCGCATATATTTTACTCATTGTACTATACATTTTTTCTTATGACTACCATTTTTATGACTGCAATTTTTATATGATTCTTATTTTTGCAATAATAAGTCAGCAGGAATCGCAATATCAGAGTGTCTTAATGTGATTGATTTTAAGAGGCACCTTGGGTATAATAAGGGAAATAAATTCTAATTGATTTTAGATTCTGAATTTTATAATTACACATCAAAGTTAGGAAGGTAACCTATGTTAAGATTTATACTCACAGCTGGTTTTGTTGTTTTATTTCTGATTTTTAGTATTCCACTGCTTGTCATTGAATGGATCCTTGGCAAATTTAATATGGAAATGAAGAACCGAACATCTCTTGCAATAGTAAACTGGGCTTTTCGCGTATGTCTGTTTTTCTCAGGTGTGAAGGTGACGGTTCTTGGCGAAGATCGTGTTCCTAAAAATGAAGCCGTTTTATATGTTGGCAATCATAGAAGTTATTTTGACATTTTACTTACTTATGTACGGGTTCCAAGACCTACAGGGTATGTTGCAAAAAAAGAAATGCTGCGCTATCCACTCTTATCACATTGGATGAAAAATCTTCATTGTCAGTTTTTGGATCGGGAAAATTTAAAAGAGGGCATGAAAACGATTTTGACCTGCATTGAAGAGATAAAATCTGGCATTTCGATCTGTATTTTTCCTGAAGGAACCAGAAATAAAGAAAATGATACCTTTTTACCATTTCATCAGGGCAGTTTTAAAATAGCTGAAAAAGCAGGATGCGCAATTGTTCCAATGTGTCTGAACAATGCCGCAGGTATATTTGAAGACCATTTTCCAAAAATCAAAAAAGCACATGTCATTCTGGAATATGGTACGCCCATCTATATGAATGCACTGAGTAAAGAGGATAAAAAAGAAATTGCAACGCTGGTACAAAAAGAAATTGAATCCATCTATCATAAAAATAAGCAACTGGTATAACATAAAAACTACTTTTTCAATTCATCTATTCTGATTTACGAGAAAATAAGGGTGTGCATCACACAGGATGCACACCCTTTTATTATAGTTTCACATTTATAATACTTTACTTAAAAAGCTCTGAAGTCTTTCTGTCTGGGGATGATCGAAAAATGCTTTTGGTTCATTTTCTTCAACAATTTTTCCATCTGCCATAAATATGACTCTGTTCGCAACTTCTTTTGCAAAACCCATTTCATGAGTGACCACGACCATTGTCATCTTATCTTCGGCCAGATCTCTCATAACCGCCAGTACTTCTCCTACCATTTCCGGATCCAGCGCCGAAGTCGGCTCATCGAACAACATGACATCCGGTTTCATACATAGTGCTCGTACAATAGCGATCCTCTGTTTTTGACCGCCCGAAAGCTGGCTTGGATATGCCTGCGCTCTGTCTGCAAGCCCTACCCTTTCAAGAAGGCGCATTGCTTCCGCTTCTGCTTCTTCTTTTGATTTATTCTGAAGTTTTATTGGTCCGATGGTCAGATTTTTCATGATGGTCATATGTGGGAATAAATTAAACTGCTGAAAGACCATTCCCATTTTCTGACGATGCTTATCAATATCACATTTCTCATCTGTAATATTAATACCCTCAAATAAGATATTTCCTCCGGTCGACTCCTCGAGTCTGTTCAGACATCTTAAAAATGTGCTTTTCCCTGAACCGGAAGGTCCAACTACAAAGACAACATCACCTTCATAAATGTTTATAGATATCGAATCAAGTGCTGTCAGTTTATGAAACTTTTTTGTAAGATCTACGACCTCGATCAGAGGTTTTCTTTCCATATCAATGCTCACTGTTACGCAGCCTCCTCTCCAGCTGTTTTACAAAGTAATTAAACAGCATGACCATAAGCAGATAGATCAGTGCAACTACAATCAGCGGCATAAATGCATCATAAGTCCTGCTTCTGATGATATCTCCTGCTTTTGTCAAATCCTGAAGCGCTATATAGCCTGCAACAGATGTTTCTTTTAATAATACAATGAATTCGTTCGCGAGTGCAGGAAGAACATTTTTTAAAGCCTGAGGAAGAATGATATAGAGCATGGTTTTAAAATAGCTAAAACCCAGACTACGTCCTGCCTCAAACTGTCCATTATCCACTGACATGATACCACTTCGGATGATTTCTGCTACATAAGCGCCTGAGTTGATACCAAATGCAATCACCGCGACCAGTACTTTATCAATATTAACACTTCCAAAAATTACAAAATAGGTAATCAGAAGCTGTACTACTACCGGAGTTCCCCTGATCACTGTCAGGTATAAATTGCATAAAGCATTTAAAACTTTGAGCTTGCCTGTCTTATCATAGGTCGAGCGTACCATGGCAACCAAAAACCCCAAGAAGATTCCTACGATCACCGCAAAAAACGTGACCTCTAATGTAATAATCAGACCATCCGTTATGTATTTCCATCTTTCTTCTTTTACAAAATTCAGAAGAAAAGAATCAGTCAGTTTACCAAACATGATTTCTCCTATCCTGCGAAATAATTTAACAATTATTCTGCATTAATGTACTTCGCTTTGATTTCATCAAGCTTACCGGATTCCTGAAGGGTAGCAAGTGCTGTATTGATCTTTTCAAGAAGCTCTGTGTTATCTTTTGCAATACAGATTGCATAATCTTCCACTGTAAACTCTTCATCAACTACTTTCAGACCTTCGTTCTGTTCTACAAAAACATTTGCTGGCTCACGGTCAATGATGACTGCATCAACTTTTCCCTGAAGAAGAGCCTGTACAGCTTCAAAACCTTTGTTGTAACGGTCAATTGTTGCATCTTCAATATCTTCTGCATAAATATCACCTGTTGTACCCAGCTGAACACCGATTGTCTTGCCTGCAAGTGCATCAGGAGTTGTGATTTCACTGTCTGATTTTACTATAATGACCTGCGCTGCCTGTGTGTAAGGTGTAGAGAAATTAACTGTTGCAAGACGATCTTCTGTTACTGTCATTCCAGCAACACCGATATCTGCTTTTCCAGACTGTACTGCTGCGATAATTGAATCGAACTGCATATCTTCAATTACAAGTTCCATTCCAAGTTCTTCAGCAATTGCTGCTGCGATATCTGCATCAATACCAACGATCTGGTCACCTTCGCGATATTCATATGGTGGGAATTCCGCATTTGTTGCCATAATTAACTGTCCGCCTGCTGGTGCTTCTGCTGTAGCTTCTTCTGTTGCTGCT
>JAQVCQ010000105.1 GCA_028689715.1 Lachnospiraceae bacterium | reverse complement strand
AGTTCTGCTGATTCAGCAGTCATGAAATCACTGGTCGTAACAGCACGAAGGGCAATTGCATAATCATAAGTACGCTCATCACCCATAACACCTACGCTGCGCATATTGGTGAGTGCTGCAAAGTACTGGCCGATGGAAGCTGCGATGCCTGCCTTTGAGATTTCTTCACGGTAGATGAAGTCTGCATCCTGAACGATGCGTACTTTTTCTTCTGTGACTTCTCCTATGATACGAATTCCAAGTCCCGGACCTGGGAATGGCTGTCTGAATACAAGGTAATCAGGGATTCCAAGTTCCAGTCCTGCTTTTCTGACTTCATCTTTGAACAGGAGGCGGAGTGGTTCAATGATTTCTTTGAAATCTACACAGTCAGGAAGTCCGCCAACATTGTGGTGGGATTTGATGACTGCTGATTTTCCAAGTCCGCTTTCAATAACGTCAGGATAGATGGTTCCCTGTACGAGAAAATCAACTGTTCCGATTTTTTTTGCTTCTTCTTCAAAAACACGGATGAATTCTTCTCCGATGATCTTACGTTTTTGTTCTGGTTCTTCAATACCTTTTAATTTATCATAAAAACGTTCCTGTGCATTCACACGGATGAAGTTCAGATCATAGTGCCCAGCTGGTCCAAATACTTCTTCTACTTCATCTCCTTCGTTCTTACGAAGAAGACCGTGATCTACAAAAACACATGTAAGCTGTTTCCCAATTGCTTTTGACAGTAAAACTGCTGCCACTGATGAATCCACACCACCAGAAAGTGCACATAATACTTTTCCATCTCCAACTTTTTCTTTAATGGATTGGATGGTCGTTTCTACAAAGGAATCCATTTTCCAGTCTCCGCTACATCCACAGACCTGATAAACGAAATTGGAGAGCATGGTCATTCCTTCTTTTGTATGCATCACTTCAGGATGGAACTGAACTGCGTAGAGCTTCTTTGCCGGATACTCCATGGCTGCGACCGGGCAGACCGGTGTATGTGCTGTGATGGTGAATTCAGCAGGTGCTGCTTCAATATAATCTGTGTGGCTCATCCAGCATGTGGTCACTGGTGAAACTCCTTGAAATAATGCAGACTCTGTATCCACAGTTACATCTGTTTTACCATATTCGCTGACAGGTGCAGTTGCAACGCTGCCTCCCAGAAGATGTGCCATCAGCTGAGATCCATAACAGATCCCAAGTACAGGGATTCCCAGTTCAAAGACTTCTTTGTCACAGACAGGTGAGTCTGTTCCATATACACTGTTGGGTCCTCCGGTAAAAATGATTCCCTTGGGATTCATTTCTCTTATTTTGTCAAGACTCATGTTGTAAGGGTGCACTTCACAATATACGTTGCACTCTCTGACACGTCTTGCGATGAGCTGATTATACTGTCCGCCAAAATCCAAAACAATGACTGTTTCTCTGTCCATCATGTTCCTCCTAAAGGTTGTTGGTAAATTCTTCGCTACCCATTATATGTTACTATTTGCAGGCTTGTCAAACAAACTCGTCTTTCCTGCATAGATTTCGTCAATCTTAAGTGTCAGACCCGAAAAACAAAGTCTTTTTTGGTTAAGCTGCCAGCTTTATGGTTTCTTTGGATGGTGCGATCTTTTCAGCCCAGGTACCCCTGACATAACGGATTGTATAGAGCAGCGCCCTAAAACACCAGTCTATGATCATGGCGACCCATACACCAAAGAGTCCAAGATGGAAAAAGTAACTGAATACATATGCTGTTATAATTCGAAATACCCACATGGATACCCCTGCTATGATCATCGGGACCATGACATCTCCTGCTGCTCTGAAGGTATTGGTCAGGGAAAAAGACGGTACCCAGACTGTCAGGACCATAATGCTGTGGAACAGTACCAGTTTCAGCGCCAAAGCTTCCGTTTCCGGTGAAAGCCCATAAACATTTAAGATGGTATCAGAAGTAAAGAATAATACTACTGACATTGCCATGATGGAAAAATAGGTCAGTTTCATCAGTTTCATGGAGTAATATTTTGCCTGTTTGATATCCCCTGCCCCAACACAGACAGAGACCACTGATAATTGCGCATATCCAATTGCGATTCCCGGCAGGATATTGAACATCGTAAGTGTATTTGCAACTGCATTTGCTGCGATCGATATCGTGCCAAACGTTGAGATCAGACTTAGAAGTAAGATCTTTCCAAGCTGAAATAAGCTGTTTTCCATTCCGTTCGGAATACCAATGTATAATATTTTTTTCAGCATATGTTTTTCCGGACGCAAGCTCTTTTTGATATTGCCTGCAAGTGTGATCATACGGTCCGGCTTGAATAACATGGCTACAATGATGACTGCTGCAACAGTCCTCGAGATTGTTGTCGGTATCGCAGCACCTTCAACACCTGCACCCATACCATAGATCATGATCGCATTTCCTGCAATGTTAATAGCATTCATGATCAGCGATACCCACATTGTGACCTTAGAATTACCCATAGCCCGGAAAAGAGCCGCACCGGAATTGTAAAATGCAAGCGGTACGATTGAAATTGCTGTGATCATTAGGTAAATCTTTGCGTTCTGCATGACTTCAGGTGTGATGTTCCCAAATACTTTCGTCAGAATAAGACTCTGAAAAGATAAATAACCGGCTGTAATCGTGATTGCTATGACCCCGGACAATAAGAAAAGCTGCCAGGCGGACCTGCAGGCTTTTTCTTTGCTTTTCTGACCGATATAATGTCCTGCCACCACAGCTCCACCGGTCGCTATGGCACTTAAGATATTAATGATCAGTATATTGATGTTATCGACCAGGGAAACACCTGATACTGCAGCTTCCCCAACACTGGCCACCATTACAGTATCCGCCATTCCAACTGTAATGCTTAGGATCTGTTCAATGACCAGCGGTATGATCAGCTTTTTTAAGTCTTTATTTGAAAATAAATAGTTCGTCTGAATTGCCTTCTTTCTGTTCTATATTAAATTGCCGCTCCGGCTCCTAGGAAACAATACGGCGTACTGCAACGATCGGACGATATGTTGCTGCTGTAATCTTGATTCCTGTCTTTGCTGAGCTTGCATGCACGATCTTATTATCACCGATATACATTCCGACATGTCCCGAATAACAGATCAGATCTCCCGGCTGTGCCTGTGAAAAGTCCACACCACTGCCTGCGCTTCTCTGATCTGTAGAGTTTCGTGGTAATGTGTATCCAAAGCTCTTATAAACAGCATAGGTAAATCCTGAACAATCCGCTCCCTGTGTCAGGCTTGTTCCTCCTGCTACATATGGATAGCCGATGAACTGGCATCCGTAGGATGCAATTTCTTTTCCCAGCGCACTTCCTGTTGCATTGGTAATGACCGTGGCATAGGACGTGTTTCTGCTCGTTTTGTTATTGGCTGCAGCTGCGGCTGCTTTTTTCTTGGCTTCTTCAGCTGCCTTTCTTGCTTCTTCTTCCTGAATCTTCTTGATTGCTGCGTTTTGTTGTCTGATAGTCTCAGTATAGATTGCAGCCTGATTTTTTGCTTCCTTGATCAGCGCCTCATAATTAGCAGATTCCGCTTTCTTTTGGTCCAGCATGACCTGAAGCTGTTCCTGTTCTGATTTATATTCAAAACGTGTCGTCTCCAGTTCGGATTGCTCCGTCTCTAAGGACTCTTTTAACTCTGCGACCTGTTGTTGCGTTTCCTGATACCGGCATAGAAGCTCTCTGTCATATTCATAAAGTTTTTCTATGTATTCCGTTTTATTCAGCATATCAGTCAGGCTCTTCGCCTCAATGAATAGCTGTACATACGCAACATCACCTTTTTCGTACATGAATTTAATTCTGCGTTTCATCGCTTCATATTGCGCTTCCGCTGAAGCTTTCGCTTCATCAAATGCAATCTGAGCTTTCTGGATCTCAGCTTCTTTTTCCGTGATTTCTTCTTCGATCAGTGTGATATTGCCCATGATCTCTACCAGCGCTGTATCCATATCCCCGATCTCTACTTCGATCGCATCCTGTTCATTATCCAGTGCGTCGGCTTTTCCCTCGGCTTCTTCCAATGCCTGCTGCGTTGCCTGCTGCTGTTTCCTGATATCAGAAATAGTGGCAGCCCTTACCGGCTCTGCCACTATAATACATCCTGTCATTATGAGAGATAACAGTATATATGCTCTTTTACTTTTCACCTATACTCTCACTCCAATGCTGTTACAATCTATTCTGCTGCTTCTTCTGTTTATTCTGCTACAGTTTCAGTTGTTTCTTCTGTTGTCTCTGCTGTATCAGCAGTTTCCTGTGTTGCTTCTTCTACTGCTCCAACTGCCTCAGAAACTGTTGTTGCATCAGGCTGTTCTTCTTCTGTTACAACTGCATTTTCTGCAAGGAATTCAAGCACTTTGGTATTTAATAAATAATACTCAATTTCGCTCTCACCGATCTCTTCGATCATTGCTTCAGCTGATTCATAGCCATACATTGTCATATTCTCTGTTGCAAATGTATTGATTTCATCACTTTTAACAGTAAGTTTTTCTTTTTTTGCAATTGCTCTGACAACAAGTTCCTGTTTGGAAGCTTCAATTGCCATTTCCTGTGCCTGCGCTTCGAAATCTTCCATTGTCATCTGTAACTGTTCTGTAATGAAAGCTTCTCTCTCAAGTCCGTAATATCCTGCATAAGTATCTGCATTGAGCATAGTCTGCTCTACATAATAATCGATCATATCCTGTGGTGGCTCTGAAACTGTTGATGCCGCAAATACATTCTGAAATGCAGTAGACTGTACTGTCTGGTCAAAACTGGTCTGTACCTGTTCTTCTAACAGATTTTTAACATATACTTTGTATTCATCTACAGTTGTACATTCTGCAGCAAGTGTTGGAACAAGCTCATCACTGAGTTCAGGAATCACTGCTTCTTTAATTGAATTCACTGAAACAGTAAATACAACTTCTGCACCTGCAAGATCAACTGAAGAATAATCTTCAGGGAATGTCAGATTCAGATCAAGAGTATCTCCGATATTTGCACCGATCAGGCCTTCTTCAAATCCTTCGATGAAGCTACCAGAACCGATTTCAAGATCATAACCGCCGTCTGTTGAAGATCCGCCTTCAAATTCCACGCCGTCTTTTTTACCAACATAATCAATGTTTACAGTATCGCCAGTCTGGATTGCTCTCCCTGTGACATCTGCATAGGTCGTCTGTCCTTCCACTGCGCTCTGGATGTAATTGTCAATTTCTTCCTGTGTAACTTCATCCTTTGGAGCAACTGAAACTGCGATGCCCTTATATTCACCTAATGTTACATACTTGTTTGGATTCACTTCATCCCCACAGGCAGTCATTGTTGTCACTGCGGCAACAAGTAATGCAAATAATGCTATTCTTCTTTTCATGAAACTGGAATCTCCTCTTCTAATTGATAAACAATACTCTATATGTTATAACACAAATTCCAGTTTCCATAAAGCTTATTTTCGGAATTCACACTTATTTCATAAATTATTAAGTTTTAAAGCAACGGCGATAAAAGCCTGCAAAACTGCTCTCTGACTCTGATCGTCAGTGATCTTCTGTCATATCTGGACCGGGTGATCCTGGTACAGTATTTTAGATCATCTTTAAAGATGTCTTCCATCATACCTGCTTCGAGTTCTCCATACACCGTTGCATTGACTTCAAAGTTAAGCTGAAAACTACGTATATCCATGTTTGCAGTTCCATAGCAGAATATTTTACGGTCAACGATCATTCCTTTTGCATGCAGGAACCCATTATCATAAGTATAACAATTGGCGCCTGCCTGGATCATATCACCAATGTAGGAATAAGTCGCCCAGTAAACAAAAGGATGGTCCGGTTTACAGGGAATCATGATATTGACCTCCACGCCGGAGTAGGCAGCTACCGTAAGCGCGCTAATAATAGCGTCATCAGGAATAAAGTACGGCGTCTGAATATAAATACTTTTTTCTGCTTTTGCAATCAGCCTGAGGTAATTATTTCTGATGTTCTGCATGGCAGAGTCGGGTCCGCTGGAAATGATCTGCATCTCACAGTTCCCTTTTACACTGCTCTGTGGTTTAAGATAGGCAGTATTTTTAAACAGATTCTGTCTGGATGCATAATTCCAGTCCAGAATGAACCGGATCTGAAGATCATTCACCGCACTTCCTTCTATCCTTAGGTGTGTATCTCTCCAATAACCAAATTTTTTATCCAACCCTATGTATTCTCTTGCGACATTGAATCCGCCTGCATAAGCGATCTCATTGTCGATCACGACGATCTTACGGTGATTCCTGTAATTAATACGAAGATGAAGCCGCTTCATGACTGCCGGAAAAAATGTCACTGTTTCAATTCCTGCGTGCCTGAGCTCGCGCCAGTAGCTTTGTGGTATTGTCCTGCATCCCATTGCATCATAAAGAATTCTGACCTCCACACCCTCTTTCACCTTTTTGATCAGTTCTTTTACAATGTTTTCAAACACTTCATCTTTTTTGATTATATAGTATTCAATATGGATATGGTGTTTTGCACTTCGGATATCATCGAGCAGCATGGCGAACTTTTCATTGCCATCTGTAATGATGTCCAGTTTATTATCATCAGAGATCACAGCACCGCTGCACTTGAGATTATAATAGACAAGGTCCGTATATCCGGATACGTCCGGATTTCTTTTTTCCATTTGTCTGTGTACAATACTATATTCCTGCATACGGATAGATTCACTGATCTGGTCTTCGATTTCCTTGGTACGAAACAATTTTCTCTTATGAATATCAGTCCCCGCCAAAAGATAGATGATAAATCCGAGTATTGGAATGGAATATAAAATTAAAAGCCATGCCCAGACAGACTTTGGCTCCTTTCGCTGAAAAAACACCACAATGATGGAGAATATAATGTTTATAATGATGATATTGTCCAGTAAATGCTGAATGACTGGTATAACTTTTGTTGTGATCAGGTCCATTTGCTTTCCCTCTTCATTCTTGCTCCATTATAGCCCATTTTTTGTACCAATTCAATCAGTGTAAGATGCCAAGTGCTTGAGTTTCCGTAAAATGTAATTTTTAAAAAATATAACTTCTCCTAAAGTACCAATCTGTCTTTTTTT
>JAQVCQ010000104.1:2077-7303 GCA_028689715.1 Lachnospiraceae bacterium | reverse complement strand
AAAATTACATTTTACGGAAACTCAAGGATGATTTTCTATCAATTCATAGATATAAAGTGAATTGTCGGATACTAGTTTTTCTTTTCAAGAATCGTGTATCATGATAAAATAAAATAGCATGATTTTATTAAGAAATAACAGACAAATCTTAGAGAATGCACAACTATAAAACTATTAAAAACAAAAATGCAGTTATTTAAAAAAGTAACGATGGAGGTTTCAAATGATACATAAAAACAATCCACTTATTTATTCTGATTTTCCTGATCTGGATGTGATCCGAGTAGATGATACTTATTATATGATCAGTACTACTATGCATATGTTCCCGGGAGGGGTGATCCTGCGCTCGTATGATCTTATGAATTGGGAAATTCTGACTTATGTGTTTGACGAACTGGATCGAACACCGGCGACTCAATTAGAAGAAGGACAAAACATTTATGGGCAAGGAATGTGGGCGCCGTCCATGCGTTACCATAATGGAAGATTTTACATTTGCTTTGCAGCCAACGATACAAGTAAGACTTATTTATACCAGTCAGATCAGATTACAGGACCCTGGGAAAAAAGTGAAATAGAAGGATTTTATCATGATAGTTCGCTCTTGTTTGATGAAGACAGAGTATTTCTTGTATATGGGAATACTCAGATTTATTTGACAGAACTTTTGCCTGATCTGTCAGGTCCAAAACCTGATGGTCTTGAACGCATCATCATTACAGATCAGGACCATGTCAGCCTGGGATATGAAGGCAGCCATATTCAGAAGATTAATGGAAAATATTATGTCTTCATGATTCACTGGCTTGCAGATGGAACAAAGAGAAGAACACAGGCTTGCTTTGCATCGGATTCGCTGGAAGGCACTTTTATAGGAAAAGATGTACTGGATGATGACCAGGGATTTGGGAATGCCGGGATTGCACAGGGAGGGCTGGTTGATACTCCTGAGGGCGACTGGTATGCCATGCTGTTCCAGGACCATGGTGCGATAGGCAGATGCCCTGTTTTGGTTCCGGTTGAATGGGAGAATGATTTTCCGGTATTCGGATATGGAGGAAAAGTCCCCCTAGAACTTGAAATCAGAAGTACAAAGCAAAATCATAACTATGCTCCACTAACGGAGAGTGATACTTTTTTATATGAGGAAGATCCGGACGGATCTGTTTCTTTAAAGAAGGTGTGGCAGTGGAATCATATTCCGGATAGGTCCATGTGGTCTGTAACGGACAGACCGGGAGCACTTCGGATCACAACAAAAGAAACCTGTGTTAATGTCGTTATGGCAAAAAACATGCTGACACAGCGAATGATGGGTCCAATCAGTGATATCACAGTACAGGTTGATGCTTCTATGATCAACGAAGGAGATTTTGCCGGAATCTGTGCGTTACAGGGGTGCTATGGATGGATCGCTATTACGAAACGTGATGGGCGCTATTCTATTGTTATGACGGAAAAGGAACTGGATCCTGACGAAGGAATCTGGGGAGTGGAAGGGGGAGATCAAAGCCCCGGTATGGAACAGGAGTCTGTACCAGTCACAGTCCCTTCTGCTGAACTACGTATTATAGCTGATTTTACAGATGGAATTGATGAAGTCAGATTCTATTATAAGAATGAAAATGACTGGAAACAGCTTGGCCCTGTACACAAGTTATATTATCGTCTTGACCATTTTATGGGATGTCGGGCAGGTCTTTTCCTTTTTTCTACCCAGTATGAGGGTGGATCGGCTGATTTTATAAATTATCGTGTTTTATAAAGAGTCAATACTGAAGGAGGAATTTTATGAGAAGTATTGAATGGATTGGTTATATTGCATCATTACTTGTATTTATATCTTTGTTATCGAGTTCCATTTTAAAACTGCGCATTATTAATATGGTGGGATCTGCAATCTTTGCTGTTTATGGATTTATGATTCATTCTGTGCCGACAGGTCTTATGAACACATTGATCGTTATGGTCAATATTTATTACCTGGTAAAATTATTCCGTGCAAAAGAACTTTTTACAGTGATACAGACAAATCAGGATGATTCACTGGTAAAACATTTTCTTGATTTCTATCAGGATGAAATAATCAAGTATTCATTTGATCGCAAACTGATCATGGAAAAATGGGATGTGTGTTTTTTTGTACTCAGAGATATGTCGACGGCAGGAATTTTTACCGGAAAAAAGATAGAAGATGACACCCTGCTCGTTGCACTGGATTTTGTAGTACCGGAATACAGAGATTTCAAGGTTGGCCAGTATATTTATGATCGTGACAAAGATATTTTTGGAAAACTGGGTTATAAAAAATTTTTAGTGCAGACAACAAGCAAAGAACATATTGCCTATCTGAACAAGATGGGATTTGTTAAAGATGAGAAAAGCGAAGGAACTTATGTAAGAAACATTTCAAGCTGATGGGGGAAACTGTATGGTATTGATGCGAAAGAGAGAAAAAAAAGAAGAAAGCAGAGCAGCAGGATTTCATGCTGAAGAAAGCGAAAAAAATATGATTCGTGCTGATCAGATGACTAAAAAAGAAGCATGTCTGATAGAAACGCTTGAAACTGTCAATGACTTATTAAAATTCATGACGAATCTGGATTATGTAAAAGAAATGATTCATGATGCCAATAGTCAGTCAGATATGTTGGAATCAGTAGCTGCCAGCAGTGAAGAAATTGCAGCTGCAACAGAAGACATCTCTAATTTTGTTCAGGAATCCAATGTGAACATGAAACAGGCCATCGATACTACAAATGACAGCCTGATCAGAGTTGATGAGACATTTTATAAGATTGATAGTAATATGAATGAAATCAATGCTGTGAATCAGATCATGGCAGATGTAAAAGAACAGACAGTCAAAATCAATGAACTTGTAAATGTAATCAAGTCAGTTGCTGATCAGACGAATCTTCTTTCATTGAACGCATCAATAGAAGCCGCAAGGGCAGGAGAGCAGGGCAAAGGCTTTGCAGTTGTATCAAATGAAATTAAAAAGCTGGCTGAAAATACCAAGCAACAGGTAGATATCATACGAGCCATTGTAAATGGACTGAATGATAAAATGGAGCTGGCTACCAGTGAGATCAACAGGGTTGTGTATAATTTTGGCAGTTGTAAAACAGATATAGAAGATGCTACCGGCGGTCTGAAGGGAATCGGTGTCACCATGAATCTGGTGGGAGACAGTTTTTCTTCCATTTCATCAAACGTTGAGGAACAGACTGCTACAACACAGGAAATGTCTTCTAACTTACAGATCATTAATGAGAAATCATTAAAACTGAAAAGTGAATCTGAAAGGACAGGACAGGCATTCTTTGATATATCACAGAGAATTGATTCAGTTCGTGTAAAAGCATTAGACTGTACAGACCAATTAGGCACAGATACGATGATTGATCTGACGATTACGGATCATCTTATGTGGAAGTGGCGGGTGTATAATATGATACTGGGATATGTCAGCCTTGATACTGCCAAAGTAGGTGATCATCGTGGATGCCGCCTTGGTAAATGGATTGGAACACTTGACCTTAAAATGCCGGGGGTAAAAACAATTATTGATAAGATTGAACAGCCTCATTCTAATATTCATACTACAGCAAAAAAGGCAATTCAGGAGTATAATACAGGAAATAAACAGAATGCCGAAAAGTTGCTTATAGAGATAGAAAGAGATTCGGATCTTGTTGTAAAGGCACTTATGGAACTAAAAAGAATACTGTAATAAAAAAATTACAGCATAAAATAATGTTTACCCGGGAAGAAGGATGCATATGAAGCAGCAATTATCTTCTAAGATCATTCAGGACTTAGAAGATCATATGATGAAGATCATAAGCCAGCATGCAGACAGCGATTATGAGCTCACGCATTATAGGAATGTCTGTAAGTATTCATTAGAACTTGCCAGAATCAGAAATCTGAAGGAAGACAGAGCAGTCGCGGCAGCAATTCTACATGATATAGGCAGATTATTGCCGAATCAGAAAAAAAAGCATGCTGCGGCAGGCGCTTCTTTGGCAAAAAGTATTCTTCAGGAACAATCTCTTAATGAAAAGACAATCACAAAAATATGCAATGCAATCAGGAACCACAGTGAAAAGTCAGAGGTAGGAACTTTATATGACGAGCTTTTAAAAGACGCGGATTCTCTGGCACACCGGGAAGAATTAGAATACGATGGAATTAGATGGATGGAGCAGATCCGTTGCGATTATGCATATGAAACAAAGTATGAACAAACAGCATATCTTACTAAAAAGGCAGATCTATGTACACTGAATTCAGAAACAATAACAGAGCTTAAAAAGTGCCTTGCTTTTGCCCCGTGTGAACTGTTTCAAAAGAGCAATATTCATAGAATTAGGATACTGAGCAATCAGTTAAGAACACTATGTCGTTTAATGGAGATAATGAGCACGTGTGATTCTAAAGAATTATCGAATCTAAACAAAAAGGTTCAAAAATTATACAAAAAAACTGCAAGATTAAGAGAAACACAGGTCTATCTTGGCATGATTCCCGAATCCACTGACTGGATAGAAGAGAGAAGATTTTTAAAAGATATCATTAAGAGAGAAGAAGAAAAGTTCTGCAAGTGGAACTGGAGCAAAGTATTTGAAGGACTATATTCTATACATTTTGCTGATCCGGAACGAAATGACATAGAGGACTATGTAAGGGAACTATTTTCGGATCTGAAAAAAAGCACTGTATACTTTGAAAAGGGCAGTATAAAAAATTTGCATAAGCTCAGAATACAGGGGAAAAAGTTATTGTACCTGAAAGAATACGAACTGCTGGAGATCTGTCCACAGTTATTGGAAGTTCTGAAAAATCTTCATAGTGAAATTGGTTCTTATCATGATCTTACAGTCTTGTGTAAACTTTTCTATGAAACAAAACAGTTAAAGAGTCATCCAGGGATACAATTAGATTTTTTAAATCAAAAAAAACAAAACTGGTTTCAAGACCAAATGGATGAAAATAATGATAAGATGAAGAAGGATTTGCTCAGGCTTAAAATTATCTTAAGCAAATATTTATAATTTAATCACATTTTCCTCAGAATCCTATTGTAAAGTAGAATGTATCTATTGTCTTTGGATTCATAGGGGGAAGTATGAAATCAACGAAGAAAAAATTTTTATTTATGCTTTTGTTTGCAGGACTGGTATCAGCCATGGTATGTATGATGGCGGTCAGCAGTAT
>JAQVCQ010000104.1:0-1977 GCA_028689715.1 Lachnospiraceae bacterium | reverse complement strand
CAAAATGAAATAATAAGAGGCTGACAATATGATAACTTATGACAACAATCTGTCTGCAGCAGATTATGCAAATCTTAGGAAAATGATTGGTTGGAGTGAAATAACTGAAACACAGGCACAGAGAGGAATTGATCACACAACATTTCTGATTACGGCGAAAGAAGATGGAAAAACAATTGCAATGGCAAGAGTATTATTTGATTATGGCTATACAGCATATATTTCTGACGTGATCGTACTTCCGCAATATCAGGGACATGGGATCGGAAGATATATGCTTGAAGAAATTTTTTCTTTTGTAGAGAGTCATTCTGTTCCGGGAGAATATGTATCTTACTTTTTACAGGCAGCAGCAGGAAAAGAAGGATTTTATGAAAAGTTTGGATTTGTAAGACGTCCACAGGGTGAAATGGGAGCTGGGATGACAAAGAGGATATCTGAAAAATTAAAAATTGACAATAAAAATTCATGATGGTAATCTAGTATAGTGAATATGGGGGAGTAGTCAGTATGAGGACACTCATATGGTTAAATCAACATACATGATTATCTTACTGCGTGCAGATGATCTGGTTTATCCTTAAATGACAAGACCTGTGTTTTTCGACAGAAAGGCATGGGCCTTTTTTATGTGAAATGACCATAGCAGAAATACAGGAGGAAAAGAAATGGATTTTTTACTATCAGGAATTATGGCCATTACCTGGCAGCAATGTGTTATGTATTTAGTTGGCGGGGTACTAATTTATCTTGCGATTCAAAAAGGATTTGAACCTTCATTATTATTACCAATGGGATTTGGAGCAATACTGGTCAACCTTCCGGCATCGGGTGTGATCAACCAGACATTAGCTGGAATTGGTGAAACAAACGGTATTATTCAATGGTTGTTTGAAGTGGGAATTGAAGCATCAGAAGCACTTCCGATTCTTTTATTTATCGGAATTGGTGCAATGATAGACTTTGGACCATTGTTATCACAGCCAATTATGTTCCTCTTTGGAGCAGCAGCACAGTTCGGTATTTTTGCGGCAGTTTTATTTGCAGCCTTTATGGGATTTGATATTACGGATGCAGCATCTATTGGTATTATTGGTGCAGCTGACGGACCTACATCTATTCTGGTTTCACAAATGCTGAATTCAAAATACGTAGGAGCAATTGCGGTAGCAGCATATTCTTATATGGCGTTAGTTCCTATTATTCAGCCATTTGCAATCAGGCTTGTTACAACCAAAAAAGAACGTCAGATCAAAATGCCTTATAATCCGAAGAGTGTTTCAAGAATGACCAGAATTCTTTTTCCAATTATCGTAACATTTATAGCAGGTCTGGTAGCACCAATGTCAGTTGCTTTGGTAGGATTTTTAATGTTCGGTAATCTGATCAGAGAATGTGGTGTGCTTGAGTCACTTTCTGATGCAGCGCAGAATATGCTTGCGAACCTGATCACACTATTACTTGGAATGACGATCGCATTCAGTATGAGAGCAGATGTATTTGTAAATGTTGAGACAGTCATGATCATGGCGATCGGACTTCTGGCATTTGTTTTTGACACAATTGGTGGAGTTCTGTTTGCTAAGTTCATCAACCTTTTCAGAAAAGAGAAAATCAATCCAATGATTGGTGCTGCAGGAATCTCTGCATTTCCAATGTCATCAAGAGTTGTACAGAAGATGGCACTAAAAGAAGATCCTACAAACATCTTGATCATGCATGCTGCAGGAGCGAATGTATCTGGACAGATTGCATCAGTTGTAGCAGGCGGTATGATCATGAGCCTGGTCGCTAATTATATTAAGTAAGAAAGGGAGAGAGAACTATGAATATCGAAACCGAAACCGTTTTAATTGCACTTGATATGATGTGGAAGGGCATGTTTGGTATTTTTACAGTAATCATATTAATTACCCTGATCGTAATGCTTCTTACAAAAATTTCAAAAGATGATTCAGATAAAGAAGATATCTGATC
>JAQVCQ010000103.1 GCA_028689715.1 Lachnospiraceae bacterium | reverse complement strand
GCTTCAAGGGATTGAATGACCAATATGGACATGAGGTTGGGGATGAAGCGCTCAGATATCTTGTCAGAGTGATCCTTGGAAATATTAGAAATAATGATATTCTGATCAGGCATGGTGGGGATGAATTAATATTGATCTTAAAAGACTGTTTCCAGAGCAAGGCACTGGAAATCATGTCGAGGATCAAAGACTATCTGGAACTGCATGATGGGTTCGCACATCCGATTCGTATTTCCTATGGAATCTCAGAAATCACCAACATAGAGAATTATGATGAGGTCATGAGAGAAACAGACCAGAAGATGTACAACGATAAGAGGCTGAAAAAAGCAGGCCGGGATGACCAGCCTGCAGATGAGGTTACGATAAAGAGAGAACATGACGATACAGACCAAAAGAATGATCAGGGCTGAGAATCGAGATTGATTTCATCCAGTTCAGCTTCGTTTAAATAGCTAAGAATCGCCTGCGTATTTTCATTTAATTCAGTATTGTCAGACAATGTAAGGACCTGTTCCAGGTCCTTTTTTGCTGCCTCAAAGTCTTCGGTCTTAAGGAAGCTGACGCCTCTCTGGTACAGGCATTCCACATTGGTGGGGTCCTGTTTGAGGTAGGCAGTATAATCAGGAATGGATTCTTCGTATTGTTCTGTCAGAAAGTAGGAGTTGGCACGAAGCAGAAGCAGCTCGGTATTCTGCGGCTCTTTTGCAAGAACAACGCCAGTATATTGGATCACGTTAGTATAGTCTTGTTTGAGACCGTAGATCTTGGCAATTGCCTGGGCATATTCTAGATTCGTGGAATCGATCTGATAGGCCTGTAGCAGAGAATCAAGCGCATTGTCATAATCCTCCTGCATACTGTAAAGGTAAGCCTTCTGGGCATATAATACCGCATTGTCAGGAAGCATACTGAGCAAAGAATCATAGGAAGACAGCGCAAGATCGTATTCCTTCGTTTCAGTATAGAGTTGGGCGGTCAGCAGTAGCGCATCTGCATTCTCAGGACTCAGTTCTGTTACTTTTTTTAAGTCTGACAAAGCACTCTGCGTATCGTTCTGTACGATGTATAAGCATCCCCTCTGCAGATACAGCTCAGGATCAGGATCAGACATTTCAATCGCTTTCTCGTAATCTTTGATTGCAAGATCATATTCGCCATTTCCTGTGTAGACAGAAGCACGGGCTGTATAACCTTCAAGTGTTTCTGGATACAGGTCAAAATAAAGACGGAGCTTTTCAAGTGCGCGGTCGAACCGGCCAAGATCCCGGTAGGCATTTGCTTCATGAAGATATCCGGCAGCTTTGCTCTGAAGGAGATTGTCATATTCAGCAGACAAAGCCTCTATTTCGGAAAGCTGGTAGCCGGCTGTCGTGATCACGATCGCTAAAATTAAAATAACAGCTATTATTTTATGCTTATTTGGAATAGGACGCCGTTTTGTGTACGGAATCTGATCCGACTTTGTTGTTTTCTCTTTCAAGGATAGTACCTCCTGTTTTATGTGCAAATTATAGCATAAAAGTATAAAATGTACATGAAAAAGTAAAAATTTACAAAAGAAGTCTGATGGTATAAAATAATACCAAAGATAAAAACAAAGATAAAACGTCATGTTTTTAAGGATATATGAAAACACTGACAGGAAACCAGAACAGATTGTGGAGGTTCCATGCGAAAAGTAAACAGTCCGGTTCACTATTATTCAGACGACTTAACCAAGAAATTAAATCATGTTGCAGAGGTCAGAACAACATTGATCGAGGCACCGCTTGGCTATGGGAAAACGACAGCGATAAAGGACTTGATGCAGAGTAAGGAAGCACAGGGAATACGAGTTGAATGGATCGCAGTTGCAGAAGAACCGGAAGGAGCATTTTGCAATCGTTTTTTTAGTGCGCTGAAGCGTGTAGACGAAAGCGGAGCAGATTACAGTGAACTGGATGGGATAGAGAATCCACTGAACCAATGTCGTGGAAAGATCCTGGATCTGCTGAGCGGGATCAGGTGTGAACGGGAAACATTTCTTGTGATCGATCAGATGGAATTGATACAGGAATATATCCCAGAGGAGATCTTTCGGGCATTGATCGCACATGGTGGAGACAAATTGCATCTGGTACTGATCACGGACAGGATGTTTCATGCGTACGCTGCATTTCTTGGGAATGCGGAGGTCTATCAACTGAGAACAAAGGATTTTTGCCTGGATGCAGCAGATATTATAAAGTTCTACCGGTCAAATGATCTGCAGATCGAAGCAGAGGAAGCAGTCAGTATTGCGGAGTATACGCAGGGATGGGCAGTGGCAGTTTATCTGCAGATGCTTTCTTATAAGAAGACAGGCAGGGTCCAGAATTACGGGGCAGCCGCGTTGTTGATGGAAAATCAGGTATGGGACAGGTTGAATGAGACGGAGCGCGAGATCCTGCTCTTATTTGCCGGGTTCAGGCAGGTCACATTAAAACTGGCACTTTTTATGACAGAGAATATTACCACACTTGATAAGATGCGCACACTGTTTGAAAAGATTCCATTTGTGACCAAAACGGATGGTGGAAGAAAATTCGAGATCCATCAGATCTTATGTGAACTATTAGAAGAAAAGATGCAGGAAAAAGAAGCTTCCTACAGACGGAGTCTGTCGATTAAAAGAGGAGACTGGTATCTTGCAGAGGGCGATGAACTGGAAGCACTCTGGCAGTATTATTCGAATCAGTGTTATGGGCATATTTTAAAGATTGACTTAGGTAGTCTGGTATTTCAAAATGTGCATGGAGTCAGTGTACTTCAGATAATCGAAGAGACGGCAATGAATTATGCGCCGGCTGATGGGAAAAGAGAAATCATATCTTTACTTAGGATTGCCAGAATTCTGGTATTTATGGGAAATCGTCCCTTATATCGTAGTATGATGGAACAGATCAAAACGCTGATCGAATGTCAGGAATCAGCTGATACGAAAAGGCACTTGCAGGGGGAATGGCATCTGATCTATGCTTTGTCTTATTTCCCAAGACCTGACAGAATGCAAAAGGAGTATCTGGAAGCTGGAAATCTAATCGCCGGACGGTCAAAAGTCATGACAGCAAAGGATAGCTTTTTATTTGGTGGACCGTTGCAGATTCTCGATCTGCACGCTGGTTCGGAAAATCTTGACGAGATGATAGATTTGGCCGAAAATTGTATCAGTGTGTATTCCGGGCTGACCGGTGGCGGTGGACGGGGCATGGAAACACTGCTTCGAGCAGAACTGGCACTGATGCGTGGTACATTTGATGAGGCGTCCATTCTTGCATACAAAGCTGGATTTCAGGCGAAAGAAGCAGATCAGAAAGGCATTATGCTGAATGCGGAATTTGTGATCCTGATCTGTATGGTATGCATGGGGGATGAAGAAGGTTTTCATAAAACATATGAAAGAGTCCTGAAAGCAAAAGAGGATGCAAAAAATAGTGCAGAGCTTCAGTATGCTGCACAGTTCATAGAAGGCTGTCTTGCACTAAGTCTGGATCGGCATGCTGCTATTTCTTTTGATCGACCGCAGGAGCGTGTTCCTGTGACCTTTTTATCGATGCAGCATTTTCGTGATTTCATGATTTTATATTATAAAAAAGAATATCTTCAGTTGATCGGCTCAGCTCAGCTTGCAGCATCACGTGCACAGGAACATGGAAAACGGATGCTGGCTGTGATCTACAGATGCATTATTACGGCTGCTTACAACAGGATCGGAAATTGGAAACTGGCAGCAGAACAACTGCTTATGGCACTTGAAATGGCTGAAAAAGAGAGAATCCTGTTTCCATTTGTCAGTATGTGGGGAGGTTTCAGTGAACTTCTGGACCGGGAAGAACTGGTAGAAGAATTTCATAAGTACCATGAATTCCTAGATCATGCAAAAGAACTTTCCAAGGTCATTCTAAAAGGAAGGAAGCAGATTCAGAAAGAAGAGGTTCAATATCAGGTGGCATCGGTTCTTGCAAAAAGAGAACAGGACATTGCACAGCTGGCAGCAAAAGGACATAGCAATCTGCAGATTGCAGAAGAGTTGTATTTATCTGTCAATACGGTCAAAATGCATTTGAAAAGCATTTTCCGAAAACTTGAAATAGAAAAAAGAAGTGAATTGTCTAAATTTTTTCAGCAGTAAAACACCCATATTTTCACCCAGTCGGGTGTATTCCAAGTAAGCTTCCTGCGCTATGATGAAGGTGGAAAACTTTATTGGATACGTCGACAAAGAGGGATGACAATATGAGGAAAAATACAATAAGATTTACGTCCGCTGGTAGTAGTCAGGGCGATCATAATCATAAAAATAAAGAAGGAAAAGCAGGCAGAGCCAGAAAACATCGGGTTTTCTTTTTGGGCATTCTGCTTGCTTTTGCTGTTTCAGGGGTATCTGTTTCACAGAAGATGGTAGTATTCGCAGAGGAAGGTGTAGTTGACGAAGCTTCGGATTCAACACCAACACCGGCACCAGTTGATCCGGCTCCGGCGCCCACACCAACGCCAGACGATGCGACACCAACACCAGATGATTCGATAGCGCCAACACCGACAACAGCTGACCCAGCTCCGACGCCAGTACCGACACCAACGGATTCAACGCCAGCACCAGTTGATCCAACGGGTTCAGACACGGGAGGTCTGGAGGGTAGCAGCACAGGAGACAGTAGCACAGCCGCAGAAGAACCGGAACCAGTTCTTGCAGCAGCGCTTACAACAACACCGCTTACGACAACACCGGATGGTCTGAACGAAACACAGGAAACCTATTCAGTACCGGAAGGCAGCGCAACTGTACTTGGCATCGATCAGACTTTTTCTAACAATTCAGAGTCCAATGCGATTCAGCAGGCAGTAGCAAAGGCGATTGAATACGCAACTGTAAATACAGCACGAACATCGACCATAGTAGTCAAAAACGGAACATATGAAGGCGGACTGAACATTGATGTATCGGAACAATCAAGCCTTGGTCAGCTTTTAACACAATATATCAGTGATGCCATAACAGGCGGAAGTGACAGTTTTACCAAAGAAGATATCGTACTCAGGATCGTATCGGAAGATATTATCGGGGAAGATGGTACCCTTCTTGAAAATACTTATTCAGCAGGGAATGCACAGGTGATCGGGGATATCAATATTTCCGGTCTTAATGTCGTTTTAGCCGGAATCTATCTTTCAACAAAAGGCAGTCTCAGTATGAAAGACGCACAGAGTCTTACTTACGTTGGAACAGCACAGGACGACAGAGTGAATATCGCACTGGACAACATCAGTGACCATGATGCCGCAACCACAGACATTCATATTGACAGTGGGGGTGGGGATGATTCGCTCGATGTGACGATCACACAGGCACCGACCTATTCGGTCGGAATTACAAAAGGTGTCTATGAGAGTATCACAAGCGGAATTGCATCCTTACCAACGGATCCAACAAAATGGACACCAGATCAGATCAGCCAGATCGCTGACGCATTAGCAGTTGCGATTGAAGGTAAAGTTACCATTGATACAAATAATCTGAAAACAGATGAAAATTTGATCACGATCGAACTTGGAAGTGGAAATGACGAGCTGGATGCAAAACTGATCAATTCTACAAACATCACAGCGGATTTCCTAAATCTTAGTAGTCTTGCGGCAGATGATACTTTTCTTGGTTTCAAATTAGACCTATCCAAAACTGCCCTGACACTGCTTGGACAGGATGGCAATGATGACATCAGCTTAGCAGGTGGCATGGCACTGGATCTTCAATACCAGATCGCATCAACACTGATGGACAGATTAAATATCAGCTTACTTCCGGATCTGTCGTCAGCAGAATATAACAGTGTGGCAACGATCGATGGTGGCAAAGGGGATGACCTGATCACCCTGGATAGCACAGCACCATTTTCATCCTACCGTCAGTACAGCTATCAAATCAGTGACATGCAGGGTTCTGACAGACTTCATCTGACGGGTAAGTTAGATGGCAGCGCTGCACAGTCCCTTCAGGTAACACAGCAGGCAGATGGAGATCATATTACAGCAAAGGCATTGGCACAGATCTCATTCCCAATTATTGGGTATTCACTTGACAAGAAAAAAGATCTGAATATTGTTGCACATGGAATCGAAATGTATACCGATTCCCTTTCCAACAAGACCCAGATCGATCTGAGCAGTGCCAGCGGATCAGCAGGATCTTATACAGATTATATCCTGGATGGCATTGGAACAGATGGCGTAGTCGATACGACTGTCACGCTGAGCAGACCACAGACGGGACTCTGGTTCACGAATCTGATCGCATCAGCAACAACGCTGAATGTGCATAAGCTGATCGCTGATGGTATGAATGTCATTCTCAATGGTGTGGAGATCGTCATCAGTGGCATGATCAGCTGTGCGAACCTGATCGTCAATGCGGTACCGGAAGCAGTTCTCTCTTGGAGTCAGAGCCTGATCGAAAATGATCTGGAACCGGAGGATGATCTTGGTATTACATTTGAAGTCAACGGTGCAGACACCCAGGCAAAGATCGAAGTCACCTCTACAGGAGATATCCGTACAAGTGGTGGTGTTTTCCTGAAGGCAGAAAATATACAGGATTCATTTTATATTGATTCCTCTCTTTTATCAGGAGACAGCCTGAATCATTTTTCTTATAAAGATGCAAAAGCAGTTGTTGCAATAAAAGGAAAACTGACTGCACAACAGGCAGTCAGGGCAGAAAGTATTCTCGTCATATTACTGAATGGCGATGAGCAGCTTCTGAAAAAAGTGATTCCTTTCTCTGTACAGATCGCGATCGGGGATGCATCCGTAACTGTATCTGGTGATGCTGTAATCGATGCAAAGGCATCTGTTTTCTTACATGCAGATTCCACCATACAAATTACAAGCAGTGCTTGCGCAGGGTTAGCACCGGTAGCGATCGCAATTGCTGTCGCAACACCTGTGACGACAGTAGTGATCCAGGACGATGCAGTAATCAGAGCAGATGGAGATGTGATCTTAAAAGCTGACAGTGTAACCAGAACCATTACTGTTTCGACTGGAAAACCTGCAGATGTATTAGCAGTACAACCAAAGTCTGGTGGTTTTATCGCACTGACAGTGATCGATCAGGAAACCTATGTGAAGATCCTTAATCATGCAAATGTGACATCACTTGGTATGATAAGTCTGCTATCAGATTCTGTGATCCGAAGTGATAGCGCTGCAGTATCCATTCCGGCAGACGAATCGACTGGAACGATCAAAACAAAAAGTGCAATTAAATATGCAGAAAGCTTACTCGGTG
>JAQVCQ010000020.1:4178-35774 GCA_028689715.1 Lachnospiraceae bacterium | reverse complement strand
CGATAATTTATTATTGTTATACATTAAAAGCAATGCTAGTGGAACTGGTTCGTAATTGGTTTGGCTGCAACTCAATTGAGCCAATCGAGGCTCAATTAAGGCTATATTGGATCTATTTGATCAATACATAAAAATCCGAAAAATAACTCATTCTATTATTTGAAAAATACATACTGGCCTCCTGAACAATAATTTTCATTTTGATTTCATCAGATTCTGCATAAAATGAAGCTTCCTTCTCTGTTAGTTCTTTATTTTCTACTGCATATTGCTCATATCTGTCAAATATCTCATTTGAATAAAACAAGATGAATTCATTTTTTTCCTGATCCTGTAGGACGAACTCAAACTGTCCTCCGACTTTTCTTTTTTTCAACACATACTCTTCACCATCTTTTTTAAAATTGCAAATGACAGGCTGCGAAGTATCTTCGGAATTCAAATAACTGTGAGCCATATACTCATAATCTTCAACCATAATTGCCTGTTCTCTGTCAATAAATACTACGACTGACTTGTTTTGATTTGAAGCTATTTCATATTCATAAAATCCAAATGTATCATAAAAATCTTCATATAATTTAAAGTCTTCAGGCAGGTATGGAATTTCTTTTGTGTATTGCATTCTGTCCAAATATCCCACGGTTGAAGAAATGATACGTTTTTGCTCATCAGTGAATGTACCGCTTATTTCCAGTTTCCCATCACTCAACATACCGCTATCTGTTAATACAGATTCCAGTGTATTTTTCTGGCTCCATTTACTGATCGTAAATGCGTCAACAGGAGGTATGATGGATAATAACGAAAACAAAATAAGCAGAATGGCAATCAGGCTATTTTTATTTTTCCCCAGAAAGCTCATAATCACCCCTGAGCATACCGCAAATACACCAAATAATAAAATGTAATATCCTGTATGTTTTACTCCAATGTCCATCATTCTCAAAACAGTTGCTGACATTTGAAACAGAACAATAGGAATTAAAATTTTCGGAACAATTTTTTGGAACAGAAGAACCATGCGGTTATTTAAAATACTGGATAAAATAAAGATGATAATGATCGCTATTGCATAAGAAACAAGCATTGGTTCCATCAGATTGTTTGTCCAGAACTCTCCTCTGATATTCTTTAAAATATATAGTATCAGAATCAGTGTAAACAGTTCAGCCAACGGAATCACAATATATGAAATCAATATCTCAATGAATCTTGAACAATTCGCAGCTTTAAAAATCTGTTCCTCCCGGCCTTGTTTTTCCTCAATATCCATGTTACTGATGCCCGGATAGACCGGAATCTGTGAAAATAGATAAATCGGTGCGAAAAGGATGAAGATCAAAGATGCACTATAACCATATGATTTCATGGGAATCGGAAGGATCAGTTGATCTATTGCTGTTAAGATCAGACTGACACCCCCAAATAATACACCCGCATATAAAAGCGTAATAAAAAATGATTTCAGAAAAATAAAGAAACTTTGATGGAATAAGTATCTGCTCCTGAACACCGGTATCAGTAAATACGCAAACAGTAATGCCAAAAGTGCTGCTGTTGTTCTCACAGTGATTTCAATGCTGAGATCCGGTGCTGATAACAATAGAAGGTAGTAGACAGCTGTGATCAGCAATCCTGCCAGATAGAGCAAAATCCTTGCCATATTCTTATTAAAGAATCTTTCGTACATCATCTGGATCACAGCACACAGGATTGCTCCTACGGCACATGTCAGAAGTTGTTTATCATTTTGATTTTCCCGATAGATCGCATTGATGCTAAGTACAGTTGCCAGAATTAGAAACGCTGTAGTAAATGGGTATCTGATCACTGCACCTGCCAGTCCAAATAACTTATCAAATAATTTATTTATAATACGCATTTCGCTCGCTCCTTTCGTTAAAAAAAATGAATCGTAAAAAAAATCATGCTGCATTTTTTCTATGCAGCATGATTTTTATTTCAGTACAATCTCTGCATATAGGATTACCTAGCAGTTCTTATACTTCTATTATACTCTTATTCATTTGTTTTGGATACTGCCTGAAATGCAAGTTCAAGATCCTCAATAATATCATGACTATTTTCTGTGCCAATCGAAAGTCGGATGGTATTGGGTTTGATTCCCTGTTCTTCCTGTTCTTTCTGGCTCAACTGAGAATGAGTCGTCGAAGCTGGATGAATCACGAGTGATTTTACATCAGCAACGTTAGCAAGTAAAGAGAATATTTCCAAATGATCTATAAAATCTTTTGCTTTTCTGTCATTTCCCTTTATTTCAAAAGTAAAGATAGACCCACCCCCCTGTGGGAAGTACTCTTCATAGAGTGACTGTTGCACCGGATCTGTTGAAACAGAAGGATGATTCACCCGTTCCACCTGTGGGTGTTCGCTTAAATATTTCACAACTTTCAGTGCATTTTCCACATGTCGTTCCACACGAAGTGATAATGTTTCTAAGCCCTGCAGAAAAAAGAATGCATGAAATGGCGAAAGGGTCGCCCCTGTATCACGAAGCAATACAGCTCTGATCTTTGTCACAAAAGCCGCTGGTCCTACCGCTTTTGTAAAACTAACACCATGATAACTTGGATTCGGATCTACTAAAGATGCAAATCTGCCACTTCTCTCCCAGTCAAATTTCCCGCTGTCGATGATAACACCGCCAATTGTCGTTCCGTGACCACCTATGAACTTTGTAGCAGAATGTACAACAATATCAGCTCCATACTCAATTGGTCTGACCAGGTATGGCGTTGCAAATGTATTATCTACAACTAGCGGTAAATTGTAAGAATGCGCAATTGATGCGATTCTTCTGATATCAACTACATCTGAATGAGGATTACCCAGAGTTTCAATGAATATGCCTTTTGTTTTATCTGTGATTGCATTTTCTATTTCCTGATAATCAAATGGGTCGATAAAACTTGTATGAATTCCATATTCAGGTAATGTATGCGCCAGCAAATTATAAGTACCACCATATATGTTGTTTGCTGCAATAATATGGTCACCATTCTGTGCCAGATTCTGAATGGTATAAGAAATCGCTGCTGCACCGGAGGCAACCGCGAGTGCTGCCACTCCACCTTCCAGTGTTGCGATCCTTCTTTCAAAAATATCCTGTGTCGGATTCGTAAGTCTTCCGTAAATATTTCCTGCATCTGCAAGTCCAAATCTTGCTGCTGCATGATCACTATTCTTAAAAACATAGGATGATGTCTGATAAATTGGTACTGCTCTTGCATCTGTTACCGGATCCGGTTCTTCCTGACCAACATGTAACTGTAATGTTTCAAATCTTAACTTTCTTGTTTCAAATGTTTTTTTACTCATAATAATATCCTCCTGATGGTATCAAATGCTTCGCTTATATTTCCTACTTATTTGCTATGCATTGATACTATCATGAGGATACATTCTTTGTAAAACTGTTATTATTTATGATTCGTTATAGCTTAAATCTATATCACTGTGTGTTTTATGCAGATCTTTTTTTACCTTCTCCTTTTTACTGTCCGTTTTACTGTCAAGGATCATGTAAAAAGTTGGCAGGAGCAGTAATGTCAGTATTGTTGATGCTGTAAGTCCACCTACAATTACAACTGCCATTCCCTGCATCATTTCACCATTATCGCCTATGCCCATCGCCATAGGAACCATGGACAGTATTGTGGTAAGTGTTGTCATCAGGATTGGCCTGATTCTGGATAAACCTGCTTCAACAAGTGCCTTTTCAGCATTCATATACTTACGGTACTGATTTGCAGTATCCACAAAAAGAATTCCATTATTTACTACAATACCTGACAGCATTAAAAATCCCATTAATGAGGTCATACTGATCTTGCAATTGGTCAGAAGTAGTAATGCAATGGACCCGATCAGACTGAATGGTACACAGAACATAATAATTCCGGCATATCTGATAGACTCAAACTGTATCGTCATTACCATAAATACAAGAAATACTGCTAAAAATATTGCTTTCCCAATTGCCGCAAACTCTTCAGCCATCATATCATTTACCATGCTTGACCCAATTGTCACATCCCTTGGTAAAGAATAAGCTGCCATTACCTGATCGACTTGGTCTGTAACTTCATCTTTATTATCACTGACCATATTTACGGTCAATGTGGAGGCATACTGACCATTATCCCGATGAATGGTCTGTGGGGAATCAGTATATACAATTTCTGCCATTTCATCAAGCATGACAGTTCTTCCGGATGTATTTGTATAGTACATATTTGAGACGGCATTCATATTTTCATAAAGCCCATCCGGATATTCTACTTTGATCGTATATTCTTTGTTATCAATTGTTACATCAGTTGCATCCGAGCCGACCATTGTTGTATAGATCATCCCTGCAAGCTGTTGTGCACTGAACCCTTTTGCTCTTGCTTTCATTGGATCAATCATAATTTGTGCACGTGTTGCCTGCTCCGACATGGTAGAGTCTACATTTAGCACACCATTTATCTCTGCCAGCGCATCCTGAACTTCTGCTGATGCCTGTTTCAGTTCATCAAGACCGGTACTTAACAATACGACTTCTTTTCCATTTCCGGACATATAGGATCCCATGCCAGTTGATGATGCTGACTTTGCATGTATTTCACATCCAGTATTGAAATCTTTAAGATCCTGATTCCAAAGATCAACAATTTCATTGGTACTGAGTGGACTTTTGCCGTTAACATATGCATTTAATACTGCCTGTGAATCATTTTCATCCACAGTAGCACTATAATCCTCAATTAGCCCACTCTCTTTCACATAAGTTTCGAGTTCCAGAATAGTCTTGTTCATTTCTTCCAGCTTTAAGCCGGGTCTAAATGAAACAGTAAGTGCTACCTGTCCCTCATCTGTACCTGCCATAAGCTCTGTATTCAAAAATGCTGACAGTAAAATTGAAATAACAAATAATAATATTGCGATCCCTGCAACTCTTTTTTTTCTGCGAAGAGAATTTGTTAAAATCATCTTGTATTTAGTGTTTACCCTTTTCAAGAACCTTGATACCGGTGTGTCCATTTTTTCAACAGGTCTATATTTTGAATAAAATAAGGGTATGATCGTGATAGCAGAAATCAGTGAAGATAGCAGTGAGAAAATAATGGTATAACCAAGCTGACTGAACATCTGCCCTGACATGCCATTCAGCATTGCAAGCGGAAGATACACAACAACTGTCGTCAGTGTTGATGCCACAATTGAATTGATCACTACTTTCGTCCCTTTATAAGCTGCTTCTTTATAATCAAATCCTTCTTCTTTTTTCCTGAAGCACATTTCAATAACAACGATCGCATTATCTACCATCATACCGATTCCGATTACAAGCGCTCCCATTGTGATCAGGTTCAGTGAATACCCTAAAAATCCCATCATAATGATCGTAACTAATAGTGAGATTGGCATAGAGCTACCAACAATCAGGCTCGCTTTAAAATCACCGAAAAAAATAAAGAGAACAATCATGGATAAAATGATTCCAACAAGCAGTGTCTGTCCCACTGAGATTAATGAGCTTTTTATTGTTTCACTGCTGTCATATACTACTTTAATATTTAGCTCCGGATTTTCCTGACTGAGTCTTTCCACCGTTTTTACGACATCTTTAGAAAGATTCACTGCACTTGAGATCTGCTTTTTGGCAATACCGATGCTAACATTTTCATTTCCATTATATCTGCTGTAACTTTCTGCATCTTCCAGAGAATATTGCACTGTTGCAACATCGGAAAGATGAATTACCATTCCCTTTGATGTTGTGATCGGCGTGTTCTCTATCTCAGAAATCGTTACAGATGATGATTCCGAATTCAAATTGACCGTCTGATTACCATAATCAGCACTGCCTGCCGGTAGTGTGAAATTAACAGATGCTACTGCTGCTGCAACACTGGATACATCAAGTCCATACTGTTTTACATATTCAGGAATCAACTCAACGCTGATATACCTGGGTCTTCCACCCGATAAGCTTAAATCTGCTACATCATTCAATTTTTTAAGTTCTGGTTCTATTTTATCTTCAACAATACTTACCAGATCTATATCCTGCTCAGTGTCTACTGATATCGTCATAGCATCAGATGCATTCATATCGATTGAGATCAGAGTCGGTTCCTGCGCGTCATCAGGCAACTGAGACTTGATTCTATTTACTGCGACCTGCATATCTGTATATGTTTCATTCATGTCAGTCCCATATTCGAACTGGAACATGACCATAGAAAAATTTTCAGAAGATTGGGATGTTACATCCTTTAGATTTGCAATCGCACCACATGCTTCTTCAACAGGCTGGGTAATCAGGCTCTCAACTTCTTCAGGTCCTGCCTGCGGATAAACGGTTGTAACGACCATCATGGGAAGATTGATTTCAGGAATAAGCTGCATGGACAGCCCTGTTATTGAGTTTATTCCAAATACGACCAATGCAATCAAAATGACAAAGGTTGCAACAGGACGCTCCAGTACGGTTTTTGTCAGTTTACTCATTTTGATCCACCTCATCTGCGGTCATGATCAAAACACCATCTTTCAGCTGTGAATTCCAATTGCTGATCACTTCACTATTCTGATCAATTCCTGAAATCACTTCAATCACTGAATCATTAGACAGTCCTGTTACGACTTCAGTTTTTTTTGCCACTCCATTCTCAGCAAGAAATATATATGCTTTCTCGCTCTCATAATACACTGCATCGATTGGTATTGTGATCACATCTGCTGCCTTACTCGTTATGGTTCTGACTGTTACCGATGTTCCCGAGATCGGGGCCTGTTCCGAATCACTGATTACTGCCTCGATCTTAAATAATCCAGTGCTTTGATCCACACTATTACCTACAAAAGAAATTTTTCCATGAAATATCTGGTCTTCTTTTTCAAATGTTACTTCATTTCCATACTGAATTGATTTTACTGACTTTTCTGCCACATAAAACACTACCTTGCTTCCATCTGCACTCTCAATTACATATGCCTGTGTTGAGTTCGTTGCAAGATTATGTGTTGTGACATTTATTGCAGTAATGATTCCACTCACGGGAGCTTCGATTTTAGTATGATCCATCTGCAGATTTGCCGAATCCAGATTCGCTTTTGCAGATTTCACAGATGAGGACGCCGTCGTAATTGATGACTGCGCACTAGTCAAAGAGGCATCCGCTCCTGCCAGTGATGCGTTAACTCCTGCCAGAATCTTAGCTTTTGTATAATTTTCGTAATCCTGTTTATATTGTTCAGCTAAGGATTTCGCTTTTTCTGCCGTTTCAACATTTTCTGCTGATGTACTCATACCGATTGCTGCCTGGACCTGTGCCGTAATATAGGAATCATAGGATCCTTCTGCAGAATTGACGGAACTTTCAATGGATGTAATAGAGGATTTTGCTGTTGCAATTGCTGCATCCAGCTCAGATAATGTATTGTATGAAGACTTCTGATCCAAAAACTTAAGTGCTATTTTTTCAGCTGTAGTATCTGTAATCGGATCAAATCCTGTTACCCCATATTGGATTGCAAGCTGCTCCAAATCAGCTGATGTGGCTGCACTGCTGCCTGCGATCGTCTGATAAGTTGTTCTTAAAGTAGTAAGTGCATTGTAATAGGACTCAGCATTTGACTTATTTGTTTTAAGTATAGTAAGATTCTCATCAATATTCTCCGCCATACTCTGTGCTGATGCAAAAGATTGTTTTGACAATTCTGCACCTCCTTTTGAGGCACCAACTGCATTATCTGCTTTTTCTACTGAACTGTTCAGCTCCATTTCAGTTGTTTCCATTTTTCCAATCGTCTCTGCTGCGCCCGCTTCTACGGATGCATGATTTGCTTCCTGCGCTTTGAGTGCCGCCTGTGCAGTTATAAGACCAGCCTGCGCTGACTCATAGGTAGCAGTTGCAGATGCAAGCGTTATGTTTGCGGCAGTATCGTCTATTGCAAATAACATGTCACCTGCCTCAACATGATCCCCCACTTGAAAATAAGTCTCGGTCACTTCACCTGCGATTTTAGGCATGACAATGACCTCACTCGCCGGTTCGATTGTTCCTATAAAACTGTTTTCGATCGTAATCGTATCTGTCTGTGGTTTTATGACTTCTACGATAATTGCCGTTTTCTCCTGCACAGCCTCTGATCTCTGACATCCTGCTAGTGCTGTAACAGACAAACAAACAGCCATCATGACTGCAGTACTTTTTGTACGGTTGTTATTGTACTTCATATTAATTCCTCCGCCTTATCTGATCTACCCATAACCTAATTGACCTCACTAAGTAATGCAACCTTAGCCAGCCAAGCGTTAGCATACATTCTCTTTCTAAACTCAAGCTAAACAAATAACAATTTTACTTTTATTTAATATTTATTTTAGAATGAATTTAGTTTCAATTTATCTTGGTATGTTACTCTGAAAAAAACATGATTTGGAGGAATTATTATGTTTACAATACTTGTTGTAGAAGATGACAAAAATACCCGCAGGCTGATGCAGGCAATCCTCACAGCAAACGGGTATCATATACATCTGGCATCGAATGGGATCGAAGCACTTGAAATCATGGACTCTCATCATATTGATCTGATGATCCTGGATATCATGATGCCGGAAATGGATGGTTACGAGCTTACAAAGGTGCTGCGGAGTTCTAATTATAACCTGCCAATACTGATGGTCAGTGCAAAAATTCTTCCTGAAGACAAACGAAAAGGATTTATTGTTGGTACCGATGATTATATGACAAAACCTGTTGATGAAGAAGAAATGCTACTTCGAATACAGGCTTTGTTGCGCAGAGCAAAAATTGCAAGCGAACATCAGCTGATTGTTGGCGATGTTTTTCTGGATTATGATGCACTTACAGTATCAACAAAAGAAGAGTCTATGCTACTTCCACAAAAAGAATTCCTTCTTTTATATAAACTTCTCTCCTATCCGGATAAGATCTTTACCAGGATACAATTGATGGATGAAATATGGGGAATGGATACCGAAACTTCAGACAGTACTGTAACAGTTCATATTAACAGACTCAGAAAAAGATTTGAGCACTATCCGGAATTTGAGATTGAAACCGTCCGGGGATTGGGATATAAGGTAAGTAAGCATGTATAAATTTTTTCATAAACGATTCAGCACAACGATTCTTTTTTCGATCAGTACATTTTTAATCACATTACTGACTATTTCTATTACGCTTGGAATCTATATTGGTCTTGCAAAACTGGGATTTAATAAGTGGTGGTATACACCGAATGTCATCAGCTTCTTCTTTGTATTGTTTTTTATAAGCTTTGTAGTTGGTGTATTACTTTCTTTTATCGTTGGCCGTATTCCCATGAAACCTATCGCAAAATTGATCGACGCCATTGATACCTTATCCAGCGGTGATTACAGCATCCGACTTCCCAAAAAACGCCTTGCTGTTTATCAGTCGCTCGCTGACAGTTTTAATCGTCTTGCTGAAGAACTTGGAAATACGGAAATGCTGCGTTCTGATTTCATCAATGATTTTTCTCATGAATTTAAGACGCCCATCGTTTCGATCAGAGGCTTTGCAAAACTGCTTAAGAACAATCAGCTCTCCTATGAGGAACGGGATGAATATTTAAATATTATCATTGAAGAGTCTGGAAGACTTGCTGCACTATCCAATAATGTGCTGAACCTGAATAAACTTGAACGTCAGAATATCATTACAAATTCTGTCGATATCAATCTTGCTGAACTGGTAAGGCGGGTCATCCTCCTGACGGAATCAAAATGGCATAAAAAACAGCTCAATCTTGATATCAATCTTCAGGAAATTCATTTTCTGTGCGACCCTGCTCTGATCAGCCAGTTATGTATCAACTTAATTGATAATGCCATCAAATTTTCAGAAGACAAAACAGAAATTTCCATACTTCTTCAACAGCATGGAAATCAGGTTCTTTTTATTGTACAAGATCATGGATGTGGAATGGATGAAACGATACTGCCTAATATTTATAATAAATTCTATCAGGCTGATTCTTCACATTCAACCGAAGGAAATGGTCTTGGACTTTCAGTCGTGACCAGAATTGTCACCTTATATCATGGAAAGATCGATGTAGAAAGTGCCCCCGGTGAAGGGAGCACTTTTACAGTCAGCTTACCGCTCACTTTTATCTGATGAAATTGGTTGCAACTTTTTTTTCTGTCTGAGGTATAAAAATTCCTTTTTCTTTTCCCGCTTCAATACATTTTAAGATCCATGCCATATTACTTCCAAGATTTCTCATGGTCTGCATGCCCTCAAGATCCTGTTCTGCTTCCTGTGGTGTGTTTCCATGTACTACATTCCAATAAGAAGAGGAGACCACCGGCATCTCTGCAATCGTAAAATATTTATTTAGAACATCAACCGATGCAGTGGTACCAGCCCTTCTTGCTGAAGCAACAGCTGCTCCCGGTTTGTGTGCGAATACTGATTTTGCTGCATAAAATGCACGGTCAAGAAAAGAAAGAATTCTGCCGCTCGGGTGTGCATAATAGACCGGTGTCCCAAATATAAATCCATCTGCCTCTTTTGCTTTTTGAATAAATTTATTTACAATATCATCATTAAAGATACATGCCTCTTCTAATTTTCTGCATGCACCACATGCAGTACAATCTCTGAGTGGTTTATTTCCTATTGTAAAAATTTCACTATCGATTCCTTCTTTTTCAAGAGTCTTCGCGATCTGATCCAGCGCAGTATAAGTACAACCGAATTCTCTCGAACTCCCATTTACCAATAAAACTTTCATATGGTCTCCTTCTGCATAAGTATTATTTTCATCATGTTTCATACCCATATTGAATCCCTCTCATGATTTTGTCAAGATGGAATGAAAAACTCAAATGTGCTTCCCGCCCCGGGTCTGCTCTCAACGCTAACTTCTCCATTATGTGCTTCAATGATTGCTTTTACGACCGAAAGCCCAATACCGGAACCACCTGTACTTCTGGTCCTTGATCTGTCTGCACGATAAAGATGCTCAAAAATATTAGGGATATCTTCTGCTTCAATTCCAATTCCGTTGTCCCGTATCATGAATCTGGTACCTGATCCGTCTTCACTGATCTGAATCAGAATTTCACCACCTGAATGTGTATACTTTATGGCATTAGAGATCAGGTTGACAATCACCTGCTTGATTTTATCCTTATCGGCATGTACAAGCTTTTCATCCTTTTCAAATTTAATCCTGATATCTTTGGACTCAAAATCAGCATGAAAGTTCATTATGATCTGACTTGTCGTTTCACTTAGATCAAATTTTTCTTTTGTAAGTCGAAGATTATCACTTTCCATTCTGTCTATGTTTTCAATGTTGGCGATCATTCGTGTTAAACGCTGTACTTCTTCTCTGCAGCTTTCCAATCTATCTGATGTAGGTTCCCAGATTCCATCTATCATTGCTTCCAGATTAGACTGTATTGTTGTAAGTGGCGTCCTTAACTCATGTGCGTAATCTGCAGCCAGTCTTTTTTTCATCATCTGTTGTTTTTGTAAGGTATCTGCCAGAGAATTGACACTGTGTAACAACTGGTCTATTTCTTTTGTATTTGTCTTACCATCCAGCCTGTCCTGATAGTTTCCATCCTCAATTTCTTTCGTTTTGTCAATCACACGTCTGATTGGCCATGAGATCTTTTCAGCCATAACATAGCCAAATACAACTGCCAGCAATAAAAAGATGGCTGCAACTGTAATAAAAACACGATTTAACACTTCCAGAAAGTGAATGTCAGCATCATTATAATAATAAGGACCATAGTAACCCAATGTCACAATTGCCACACGGTCATTGTTTTTTATAACATCATAATTTTTCTGTTCATACTCACCCGCAAATCCAGGATAAATACTTTCCATATGGTTCTGCATGCTTTCAAGCATATTGTCACACATCATGCTGTCGATCGTACTCATACAGAATAGTTCCAGTCCGGAAAGATCACTCACCATTAATACCATTCCCTCATTTAAAGCTGCATTTCCTATACTGAGAAGAATTTCATCATTTAAAATGGTTCCATTTTGATCGAGTATTCCTGATACCTGTTCTACGATCGCCAGGTTTTTCTTTTCCTGGCTTTCCATAATGTAGCTTCTAAATTGTTCTTCCAAATAATAATTAGACGTGATCAGAAGTGCACTCACAAGAAATAACGATAAAAATATATAGGAAAGTGCAAGTTTGATTTTTAAACTCATCTTTGGCTCCCCTTTCAGGATTTTTTATCCATTCAATCTACTTCACCAAATTTATATCCTACACCTCTGACTGTCAGAATGTACTGTGGGTTGGCTGAGTCAGACTCGATCTTGCTCCGCAGGTTCTTGATATGGGAATCTATTGTTCGTTCAAATCCATCATAGTCCATTCCAAGTGCGACCTCTATGAGTTCCTCTCTTGTAAATGTTTTCTGTGGATATTTGACCAGAGTACAAAACAGTTTATATTCATTCGGTGTCAGATTTACAGTTCTTCCATCCCTTTTTACTTCATGTGCCTGAAGATCCAGTTCCAGTTCAGAATGGTTCCAGCTCATTTTTTGAAATAAAGGTGCAATTCCTTCGTCCGACCTTCTCATAAGGCTTCCGACTCTTGCGATCAGTTCTCTGGTGCTGAATGGTTTGGTCACATAATCATCGGCTCCCATGTTCAGACCATCGACTTTATCATCTTCTTCAATTTTAGCAGTCAGCATCAGAATTGGAACTCTGGAATTCTTCCGAATTTTTTTACATACTTCTTCTCCGGTGCATCCCGGAAGCATAAGATCCAAAATGATCAGATCCGGGCATTCTTTCTCGAACAAATGCAATGCTGTCAGCCCATCATAAGCAGTTACTGTTTCATAACCGCTGTTTTGGAGGTAAGCGACCACGACCTCTGCTATTTTCACTTCATCTTCTACCACTAATACTTTTTTCTTCTGATTCATTATTTACTCACCTTCTGGTCAGGATACAATGTCAACAAACATTATTATGTAATATTATCTGATAGTTATATGGAGATTGTATGGAGAATTGAATTTTATGGTACAATAAGATAATTGAACCAATGGTTCATAAGTAAACATACCAAACCAGAAAAGAGGTCAGCATGATCGAAAATCAATTCAGCCAGTTCCATTTATCGGATGAAATCATAGAAACATTAACGTTACTTGATTATACCACACCGACTAAAATTCAAGAAGTCGTCATTCCAAATGCTCTTTCCGGATATGATATCATTGCAAAAGCACAGACTGGAAGCGGAAAAACAGCTGCTTTTGGTATCCCCATCTGTGAAAAAATAATATGGGAAGAGAACCTTCCTCAGGCACTTGTTTTAGAACCCACACGCGAACTCGCACAGCAGGTCAAAACAGAATTATTTCATATTGGACGTAAAAAACGTATAAAAATACCCGCTCTATTCGGAGGAATGCCAATTGATAAACAGATTCTGTCACTAAAGCAGAAATCACATATGATCGTAGGTACTCCCGGACGTATTATGGACCATATCAGACGTGGCAGTCTGGTCCTCAACCAGATACAGGTCGTAGTCATTGATGAAGCCGATCTGATGTTCCAGATGGGGTTCGCAGAAGAAGTCATAGAAATATTAAAACAACTGAACTCATCCAGGCAGATCATGCTTTTTTCAGCTACTATGGATGATAAAATAATAAATTCCGTCCTGGGATTTATGCAGGAACCTAAATATTTATTGCTTCCAGATGCTGAAGAAACGAAAGGTTCTATCACACAGTCACTGTTTTATGTAGATCCAGATAAAAAGTTCAGTGCATTTATGAACCTAATGATCCATTATTTACCAGATAATTGTATGATTTTCTGTGCCACGCGTGAGATGGTAAATACCTTATACCAAAAGCTGCGCCGTGAAAAAGTCAGATGTGGGATGCTCCATGGTGAAATGGAACAACGAGACCGTTTGAAAACAATTGAAGCATTCAGAGATGGACATTTTCATACTCTGGTCTGTACCGATGTTGCTGCAAGGGGAATTGATTTTGATTCCCTTACACATGTGTTTCAATATGATCTTCCAACAAATGTAGAAACCTATGTCCATCGTATCGGACGGACTGGCAGAAACGGAAAATCAGGTGTAGCAATCAGTCTTGCTGCACCTGATGAATCCCGACTTGTAACTGCTATTGAACAATACACACAGGAGTCAATCCCGGTTATGTCTCTCCCTTCTGTCACTGCAGATCAAAAAAATCTGTTCCTGAAACGTCAACAGGAAAAACCTATTCTTAAAAAAAGAAAGGGTGCTGTTTTTCAAAAAAGTATTTCAAATATTGCCATAGGTGGTGGACGTAAATCAAAAATGCGTTCCGGAGATATCGTCGGTGCAATCTGTGGTATTGAAGGCATCACACCTGAAGACATCGGGATCATTGATGTACGTGACAGCCTGACCTATGTTGAGATCCTGAATCAGAAAGGAGATCTCGTTTTAAAGGCACTGGAACAAAAACCGATCAAAGGAAAAATACGAAAAGTCAGCATGAGCCGAAAGCGAAATTAATCCAGCTGCAGATAACATTCTGCCTGATTATTCGTTGTAGCGTTTTCTCCAATAAATATCGTAAATGCACCCTGCTCACTGGTATACTCCATGTTGTGATTATAGAACCGTAACATCTCTTCGTTGATTTCAAACATTATTTCAACAGATTCGCCAGGTTCTAAGTACACCCGTTGAAATCCTTTTAATTCCCTGATGGGTCTGACAACACTTGCTTTTTGATCCTGCAGGTACAACTGAACCGTCTCAGTCCCTGCATGTTCTCCCATATTTTTCACAACAACACTTGCTGTCACTGTATCCTGCTTTTTCATCAAAGTATCACTCAGTCTCACTTCTGAATATCCAAACTCCGTATATCCAAGTCCATATCCAAATGGGTAGAGTGGTTCATTTGGGATATCAAGATATTTTGACTGGAATCTGTTTTTATGGTCACCATTGAATGGACGCCCTGTATTAAAATGGTCATAGTGAACCGGTACTTGTCCAGTACAATAAGGAAATGTCATGGCAAGCCTTGCAGAAGGCTGCACTTTACCATATAGGAGATCTGCAATTGCATTTCCGCCTTCACTTCCCGGAAACCATGCCTGAAGCAATGCTTTGGATCCTTCTGAAATGTCTCTTAAGTCAAGCGGCCGCCCGCTGAATATGATACTAATACAATTCCTGTTCACCCGACTGACTGCTTCAAAGAGTTCTCTCTGCTGTTTTGGAAGTCTAAGGTCTGCTTTGCTTCCACCTTCTCCGGAATGATATGCATGTTCACCCAGCGCGATTATGACAAGATCCGCTTCTGAAGCCGCTTTCACGGCTTCTTCAAAGGAATCTGATGTAACAGGATTCCGTTCTGTTACGAGCCCTTTAAATCCATAAAGGAATTCCTGATCCGGTATCAGATTCACTCCTTTGATACAATACAATTTATTTTCTGAACCAGCACATTCCATTCCCACTCTCAGACTGACTGTATCCTTGTCTTCTCCAAGAAGTGACCAGGCTCCATATAGGTGCAGTTCTTCTGTATACGGACCGACCAGTGCTATCCTCAGCCCACTTTTTTTCAAAGGAAGGATTCCTTCATTCTTTAATAAGACCATACTATCTGCTGCCGCTTTCCTTGCAAGCTCTCTATGTGAGGAACAAAGGTTATACCTGGAATATTCTTCTGGATTTAAATCTTTATATGGGTTTTCAAAGAGCCCAAGATCATTTTTGAGTGTCAAAATCCGCAAGACAGCCTTATCGATCTGGCTCTCACTGATCGTACCTTTTTGAATCAGACCTGCAAGATGTTTTATATAGATATTTGTCGCCATATCTATATCTACACCCGCATTGATGGCCAGTCTTGCTGCTTCCTCTTTATCTTCTGCCACACCCTGTGAAATCAGTTCTTCAATTGCTGCCCAGTCGGATATCAGTACTCCATTAAATCCCATCTCATTTCTTAATATATCCTGCATCAGCCATTTATTACCTGTCGCGGGTATTCTGTCAAGTGTGTTGAACGAAGTCATGACCATTGCTGAACCTGCATCTATGGCTGACTGATATGCCGGCAGATAATCCTCCCTGAGCGATCTCATGGATAATTCCACGTTGTTATATTCTTTACCTGCAGTTGGTGCACCATATGCAGCAAAATGTTTTACGCAGGCTGCAATACTACCCTTGTCCTTTAACTGCTTTCCCTGATATCCCTCAACGATTGCTTTTGCGAACAGACTGTTCAAATATTTATCTTCTCCTGTAGATTCCATGACTCTGCCCCATCTTGCATCTCTTACAAGATCGACCATGGGTGAGAATGTTACATGAAGTCCTCCGGCACTTGCCTCTTTTGCTGAAACCACTGCACATTCCTTTGCAAGTTCAGGCTGAAACGTACATCCCTGTGCAAGCGGGATCGGAAAAATTGTTTTATATCCATTGATGATATCTGCCATAAATAAAAGAGGAATATGGTGTGGCTGTTTCTCGATCGCTTTTTGTTGGATCTTCTTAATTGTTTCCGGATCAAAGATGCTCAAAGTCGATCCTGCCTGATCGATCTCATTCTCTCCAATTCCAAATTCCATTGCGGGTCCGGTCAGAACGGCTTCGTCTTCATAAAAATTACTACTTAGTTGCATCAGCTGACCGATCTTTTCTTCCAGACTCATATCGTTTAATAATTCTATTAATTTTACTCTCTCCATCTTTATGCTCCTGACTATTATTGATGATTTCTGTACTATTATAATTTGTTTATTCCATCAGATGCAATCACATTATTTGCAGACTATAGTCTGATATTAGCCAGATTTCGATATAAAAAAACCCCCTCATTTTGAACCAATCCCTAAGTCAGACCTGAAATCTGACATAGAAAAATACAGTTCAAAATGCTGGGGCTGACATGCCTTATAAGAATGACTTTATTTTTGGGATCATGCTTTCATAAAAAGTTCTATATCTTCCTCAACTGACTGAATCCCGGCAATCCCAAATGTTTCAACTAAAACTTTAACTACATTTGGTGAAAGGAATCCAGGAAGTGTTGGTCCGAGATGAATATTTTTTACACCCAGATATAACAAAGCCAGTAATACGATTACTGCTTTTTGTTCATACCATGCAATATTAAACGCAATCGGAAGCTTATTAATATCATCCAGCTCAAAAATTTCTTTAAGCTTCAATGCGATCACAGCCAGAGAATAAGAATCATTGCATTGTCCGGCATCCAAAACTCTTGGAATTCCACCAATATCGCCCAGGTTCAGTTTATTATATCTGTACTTTGCACAGCCTGCTGTCAGAATCACTGTATCTGAAGGAATTTTTTTTGCAAATTCAGTGTAGTATTCTCTGGATTTCATTCTGCCATCACAGCCACCCATAACAAAGAATTTTTTGATTGCACCACTCTTTACTGCATCTACGACCTGATCTGCAAGTGCAAATACCTGATGATGTGCAAATCCTCCTACAATGGATCCTGTCTCGATCTCATCCGGCGGTGACAGTTTTTTTGCCATATTTATGATTGCGCTAAAATCTTTTCTACCATCCTCATCTGCCTCAATATGTGGACATCCAGGATAACCTGAAGCACCTGTTGTAAAGATCCTTGTTGCCACCTCAGGCGTTCTAGGTGGTACGATACAATTCGTTGTAAACAGAATCGGACCGTGGAAATGTTCAAATTCACCGACCTGCATCCACCATGCATTTCCATAATTCCCAACAAAATTATCATATTTTTTAAATGCCGGATAATAATGTGCCGGCAACATCTCGCCATGTGTATATACATCAACGCCACTGCCCTTTGTCTGTTCTAAAAGCTGTTCCAGATCGGTCAGATCATGTCCTGAAATTAATATGGCTGGATTATTTCTGACACCTATATTAACTGATGTTATTTCCGGATTCCCATATTTTGAAGTATTGGCTTCGTCCAGAAGTGCCATGGCTTTTACACCATATTCTCCTGTCTTTAATACCAGGGCGACCAGGTCCTCTGCTGTCAGAGCATCGTTAAGAGTTGCTGCCAGTGCTTCATATACAAAATTATAAATCGTATTGTCTTCTTTTCCAATATTCAAAGCATGTTCTGTATAGGCAGCCAGACCTTTTAATCCATAGATCACAAGTTCTCTGAGTGATCTGACATCTTCATTTTCAGTAGCCAGAATTCCTGATGTATCTGCTTTTTTAAGCATTTCATCTCTTGTATTCGATGTGAAAGTGGCTGCATCACAATTGCCTGCATAGGAACTTTTTAAAGCGATGTCATCCCTGATCTTCATCAGTTCTATAATTTGCTTCTCAATAGCATCCGCATCAAAATTTGCATTTGTAATCGTGATGAATAGACTGCGGATCACTTCATGGTTCATTTCCTGTAACGGCATGATATCAGTTTTAGTACTGACTACAATTTCTGAAATTCCTTTTACAACATAAATCAGCAGATCCTGGAGCTTCGCAACTTCTTCTGTTTTACCACATACCCCTTTTACTTCACATCCGGTTCCTCTTGCTGTTTCCTGACACTGGTAACAAAACATACTCATCTTTTCGCCCTCCTGTACAATTGTCAAATTCATTCAGAGACACATTCGATATTAATTATCAATTAACAAATATATTTTATACTATCTGACTGTTCAGTACAAGATGAATGCATGTTTTTTATATAAAATATACAATATTTTACAAAATGTACCTATGTAGAGGACTACTTAGACGTGGATCACGATTGTCTGGATCGATTCCGGTAAAACCAGATTTTCACAGACCATCCCTTCCATTCTGAGATTAACAGGAACCGTTTCTTTTGTTCTGTTCAATATAACAGCAACAAAAGACCCATCCGGTCTTTTGAATGCGGTCACTTCAACTTGATCAGTGTATCTGCTGCATGCGATACGTCTGGAACCAGGCAGGATGAAATGACTAAAATGCCAGAGATAGGACAACGTATTTCTTTCAATCAGTTCCTTCTTTTTCGTGTCAAATAAGTAAGGCGCATCACAGTAATTTTTCACATGATTCGGTCCACCCTCTTCGTCCAGCAGAATGTTCCAGTCAAAAAATGCCTGCATGCCCTGATTCAAATTTCCAATGATGTCATGTGCATATTTCTGCGCATTTCCAAGATAATCATCAGCGCCATATTTACAATACTCTATGCAAGCTTCCGAGAGAATTAGCTCCTTGTCCGGAAATGCTTCTCTGACAAGTCCCAGCGCTTCAAAATGATCCCCACTATACCAGTGAAATGCGATCCCACTGATATAGTGATTAGTCGTTTCATCTATCATCTCTTTTGCTCTCTCATAGACTCTCTCTTTATTATGATCCCAGATAAATATACCAATTTGCTCAAGTCCGTGTTCGACCATTTCAGGATATAAAAAATCTCTTAAAAATTCCTTTTCTTCCTGTGCTGTATATACACAGGAATCCCATGTCTGCTCAGCTTTCGGTTCGTTTTGTATGGATAGCCTCGTGATCTGTAAACCAAGCTTTTTTAGTTCACAAATATATCTGCACAGATATGCTGCCCATCTTTTTCTGTACTCATCCTTCAGTTTGCCACCACCATTTCTGGCAGCATTTGTCTTCATATAAGCAGGCGGTGACCACGGAGACACCATGATCTCGACCGGTGTTTTACATTCCTTCTTAACATCCAGATAAAGTGGATAAATATATTTTTTCATTCTGTCCATTGAAAAATGTAGAAACTCTTCGTCCTCAGGATCTGGATCTGCTTCATAATGCTCCAGAGAAAAATCGCAACTGTCAATATGAATTCTTGCCAGAATATAATTCATTCCCTGTTCTGAATAGTAATTCCCTATAATTTCCTCTTTTTGTTCTTTTGACAGCTGTGAATACACATATCCTGCTGAATCTGTGAGTGCTCCCCCAAATCCTTTCATACTTTGATATGTTCTGTCAGGATAGAGCGTGACCAATTGATTCTCTTCTCCCTGATCATCACTCATGATAAGTTCCTTGCGCTGCTGTTCTTTTTTATTATTCTGAAATAATGTTGTTATCCATTCAGCCTGCATAATATAATGATCCCCCAGTCTTTAAGCGCTATCGCCTCTCCACTCTGATAAGTCTCTTCAGTCAATAAATCCTTCCACGTTCCATAAGGGCAATTTATACCTGCCTTGTTAGAATCATAATTAAAATAATATCTGATCTCCTGACCCGTCTGATTTATCCCTTTTCTGCAGATCAAAGGCCATTTTAGACTTTTATCAAATAGGATTCCTGCTCGATCCGCAGCCATTTCAAAGATGGTACCAAGAACTTTTTTTGAACAATGACAGCCAATATAATATCCGAACCCTTTACCAACTTCATTTGCAACAATGGCACTATATTTTCCCCAGTACCTGTGCTGATATGAAGCAATGGTCTGTGCTTCTTTTATACGCAAAAGTTCCATCCAGTATGTTACGTTTCTCTCTTCTTCTGAGAGATATAGATTGTTGTTTTCATGAAGCGAAAGCTGAACCTGATCCGGCATTGAAAACTGATCATAGGTAAATCCTATGCTTTCTCCTAAAATATGTGGCTGTTCCGTATGATATACACTCAGATTTTCATTACAAAATCCAGTTTTAAATGAACTGACCAGGCATCCACCCTGTTCCATATATTGTTTTAGTCTGTTCAGTAATGATTCAGGCGCTGTATACAGTGCAGGTATTACGAGCATCTGGTATTCTGAAAAATCATCTTCCGAAAATATAATGTCACATTCCAAATTCATTTCATAAAGGGTATCATACATCCACCTGACAATATCATTATAGGTAAGTTTCTCATCCACCGGGAACCACTTCAGCGCAGATAATGCTTCATTGCTTACCAGCAAGCCAACTTTTGCCTCTTTGTTAATATGGATGATCTGTTCTCCAATTTTTTCAAGTTCCGACCCAATTTCTTTTACATCACGGTACGTCTGGTTTGGCTGCAGGTCGTGGCTCAAAACACCCTTCCAGTATGTTTCAAAACTGTTATGAATAGAATGCCAGTTCCAGTACATGACACCATCCGCTCCACTTGCCAGATGACTGAATGCCTGAATGCGCAACTGGCCTTCGTAAGGTGTCCAATATTTAAATGCCTGTGCTTGTGTTTCCAATACCAGGTAATTGCTCTTTTTCAGACTTCTGATCAGATCACCCCCAAATGCAATTTCTGCTCCGGTCAGCTTATCCTGCGACATATGATAGATATCTGTTCCAGCAATCGTCAGACTCTTGGATACCTGTTTATGATTAACATCAGGCTGCACACCGTAACTGTATCCCTCCTGAGTGTTAATTGGACCAAATTTTTTCCATTCAAAATCAAGGTTATGGGTAATGAACTGATCTTCACGTTTATATTCAGACATGATTTTCGACTGCCAGCTCAGAAAGTCAGTTACGAGTTTTCTCTGAAACGTTGAAAATTCGCAAGCAAATCCAGCGTTTATGGTTCCTCTTACATCTGGAAGATCTTCCCATGCATGAATTGCATTACTCCAATATGACATTCCGTATGCCTGATTAAATCGTTCAGGTGTTTCAAACTTATCTTTCAAATAAGATAGAAACATTTGCTGAACGCGTTTCCCAGATGTCTGATAATGCTTCGTTTCATTATCGATCTGATAACCGATCACACAACTTCGTCCGGATACATGTGCTGCAAGTTTTCTTATGATTCTCTCTGCATGGAACAGATATGTTTCGTTCGTAATATCCATATTCTGGCGTCTTCCATATCGTTCCATCCCATCTGGAGTCTCTGCCAGAATAGTACTATCCTTGTTCGCAAGCCAGGATGGGATTGCATAAGTCGGCGTTCCAATGATGACATTCATATTCATTTCTTCTGCTTTATCCAGAACGATATCAACCATAGAAAAGTCAAAGTTCCCGTCCGTTGGTTCCATCGTACTCCAGGTCGATTCTGCAATTCTGATCGTATTCATTCCTGCCTGCTTCATCAGTTTCAGATCCTGATCCAGTCTTTCATATGGCATATATTCTCTGTAATATGCCGCTCCAAAAATTATTTTATCCATATTGATCTGATCATCTTTCTTTTAATTGATTTTTCTGTATTCAGAAGGGCTTTTTCCTGTGATTCGTTTGAACACTCTGGAAAAATATTTTTCGTCCTGAAATCCTACTTTGTATGCGACCTCATATGTTTTCAATCCATAATCATGCAGGAACATCTTAGCTCTTTCCACCCTGAACTGATTCAGGTAATCAATAAAACCGCAATTTTCATACCTTGTAAACAATGTCGACAGATAAGGTGGTGTTACTTTTACTTTGTCTGCGACTTCTGCAAGTGACAGTGTCTGATCGTAATGATCCATGATATACTTTTTAGCTGCATCTATAATGGGATTGACGTCTTCTTTGTCCTGATCGGTGTCAGGTTCTACTACTTCTGTGATAGATAAAATTTCTTTCATTTTCTGTACAATATCTCCCGGCCTACATGGTTTTAAAATATAATCAACAGCACCAAGCCGAAGTGCTTTTTGTGCATATTTAAATTCATCATGCCCGGTCAGTATAATTGTTTTTGGACATACACCTGACTTGACTGCCTCCTCCATCACGTCAAATCCATCCTTAATCGGCATCTGAACATCAAGTAACATCATGTCCGGTTCATATTTGTATATGATTTTCAGAGCTTCTTCTCCATTTTCAGCCTGATAAATTTCACCAAGCCATGCTGCATTATGGCTGATATAGGTATAGATCCCATTTCTTATTTTCGCTTCATCATCTACGATCAATAATTTAGGCCTGTTCATATCTTCACACCTCTATTCTAAAGGTATCTTAATTGTGATTGTTGTTCCAACTCCAATCGTACTTGCAATATCAAGAACAAATCGATCTCCATATCTGAGTTTGAGACGTTCATTCACATTTCTGATTGCATATCTGCTAATTCTCTGATTTGAGTATTGTATTTCTTCTGCTATCAGAAGGTTGTTCAGCTGTTCTTCATTCATACCTACTCCGTTGTCAGTGATCTTAAATATCATCATATTCTGCTCCAGGTATCCATGCAGTCTGATCATACCTAGATTTCCTCTGTTCTCAAGCCCATGCACGATCGCATTCTCCACAAAAGGCTGAAGAATCAGCTTTGGAATCTTATAGTCCCTCATTTCTGATAATAAATTGATCTTATAATCCATTCTGTTCTCAAAACGCATCTTTTGTATTTTTAGATAGTTCTCGACTAAATTGCATTCCGTCTCAACACTTACTTCTCCTTCTCCTCTGCTCAATGCAAGTCTGAATAGTTCGGAAAGTGCCATAATGTTTTCTGCCAGTTCAAGGTTCCCTGTATTGTATGCATCCCAATAAAGCGAATCCAGGGTGTTGTATAAAAAGTGCGGGTTGATCTGTGCCTGCAGCACATCCAGTTCGCTCTGTTTCTCACGAAGTGCCATAACATAATTTTTATCGATCAGATCATCGATCTTTTCGACCATTTCATTATAAACTTTTGTCACATCGCCAATTTCATCTTCAGCATACACATTGACCTGTTGTTTAAAATCACCTTCCTGAAGGTTCAGCATGGAACTGTGAAGTCTCTGTAATGGTATATTAATGAACCTCGTTACATATGTGAAAATTGGGAACGCTGCAAAAAACAGGACTACTGCAAGCACAAAAGGCATTTTACTGACATTTTTAAGCCTACTCGTCCAGTTCTCTTTTGGAACGATATAAAATACTGAATATTGATAATCATCATTTTCACTGGTAAAAATATAGCTTTGATCCGTCTCCCAGTATCCTTCGGTCGTTTTTCCTGTTATCAGGCCTGATCTTATGAAATCCAATTCCTTTGATTCTGCCTGCCCTGAATGAACAATGATCTGACCTTCTTTATCTAGTAGATAGACACTCTCGTTCTTCTCCTGTCTGTCGGCTTCAAAAATTGCCTCTACCTCTTTTGCATCAATCGCTGCACACAGATAACCAAGCTTTTTTTCCTTATCATAAGACATGATCGTTTTTCCAAATACGATACGATCAGATGTATTTGTCGTAAATAATCTTCTATCATCTGCCGGCATATACATGAGGCAAAGATCTCCCAGTGACTCTTCTGATTTTTGAAATACTTCAAGTTCCCTGATATCATTGGTCTGTGAAGAAAGTGATTCGTTTTTACGGGTATTCAGATATGGTCTGATTCCATTTTCTGTATAAAGTGCAAAACAGCGGATATAATTCTTGACAGACAGCATCTCTGTGACAAAATCTGCCGGTGTTTCATTGGACCATACGAGCGGATCGTTCCAGACCTCGGAATAAATTCTGGAATTCAATACAAATCGAAAATCATCATTGATCGCAATATAAGTAATCATATCTTCAATATCTGCTGCAATATAATTTATACTATCATCCATTGTTCTTGTCAGTTCCTGATAAGCTTTTGAAAGCTCCTGTGTTACTGTTTTTGAACTCTGTATATAAATATACGCAGTGATTCCAAGAATGACCGGAATCAGTACTGCGTACATTGCTGCTGTCAGTTTATGTTTGATTTTCCATTTTTTTACCTTAAATAGTCTTTTCATATATGATTGCCCCGTTTATTTTTATCTTATCCCTTCACTGCACCAGCAGCAACTCCTTTTGTAATATATTTATTCAGGATAATATAAATGATGAGCGCCGGTGCTGCTGTCAGTGCCATCACAGCAAACTGGACTGCATAGTTCGAAGAATACTGACCTGTAAATTCCAGTATGGCAAATGGAAGCGTTTTCCATTGTTTTGTGCTCAAATAAGTACTTGCCATCATAAATTCATTCCAGTTATTCAGATATGTCATGATTGAAACAGTTACAAGGGATGCTTTCATTAAAGGCATAATGATTATAAAAACAATTCTGTAAATACCGCACCCATCAATCAAAGCCGCTTCTTCCAACTCTTTTGGAATGGAACTCATAAAACTTGATGTCAAAAAAACTCCCTGCGGTAACGAGAACGCAATATATGGGACAAGGAGTGCCCAGATGGTATCCGTCAGCCCGATTCTGTCATAAATGACATAATTCGGGAGCAATGTAGCATGAATCGGGATCATCATTCCCATTAACAATAATGTTTTGACAAAACCTCTCAGTTTCCAGTTCATTCTGATACAGGCAAATGAAGCCATGACCGAAATAATCAGTACGAACAATACTGCAAGTGTATTGATCAGTAAACTATTCTTAAAATACAGTAAGAAATTTCCATCAACAAATGCTTTGACATAATTTCCCCATTGAATCTCATCCGGCCATACCAAGATTCCGCTCGTAAAAAGTTCATTTGGGTTTGCCAGTGAAAAATCGACCAGCCAGATTAAAGGGAAAAGCTGGATTATTGCAATCAGCAGCAATCCGATAAACAGAATAATTCTGGCCGGAGTGCTTGTTTTTTTCATTTCTGATTTCATGCTTTTTTTCTCCCCTCTTCCCGTTCTGCAAATGCTTTATTCAGAACTACTGTTGCAACCAGGCAAATGATAATAAAAATAACGCTGATTGCATTTCCATAACCATATTTATAAGATTTGAATGCCTGCTTATACAGGAAATTGGCCAAGAACTGTGTTTCATTTCCCGGACCACCATTTGTCAGAAGATACACTGTTTCCATCTGTTTCAATGCTGCAATGATTGCCATTGTAACATTCATCTGAATTACAGGTTTCATAAGTGGCATCGTAATACTAAAAAATGCCTGTTTGAAATCCGCACCATCAATTGCTGCTGCTTCATATAGAACAGGATCAATATTCTTAATACCTGTATAATAGATCAGCATGCCCCATCCAAATCCGTGCCAGATCAGCACCAATAATACTGACCAGATCGCCATCCCGCTTCCCAGCCAGTTCACTTTCCCCTCAAAGCCCAAAATCTGCAATATTTTATTAAAAAGTCCAAAATTCGGGTTATAAATAAACTTCCATAAATAAGCAATAATTGCTACAGAAATAACATTTGGTATAAAATAAACACATCGAAAAAAACCTTCTGCCTTACCCTGCAGCTTATCCAGTACTGCTGCAGTGACCAGCGCGATCGGATGCTGGATGATGATAAATCCAACAGCAAGGAGCAGTGAATTCTTTAAAGACATCCAAAATCCTTCATCCCTGATCAATTCTTTATAATTCTCGATCCCAATAAAATTCGCTTCACCTATGCCTGCAAAGTCGGTAAATCCGAAGTAAATGCTCACGCAGATCGGTGCAAGTATTGCCAGTAAAAATGTCAGAAGACCCGGGGTAATCAGACTTAATATTACAACTTTATTACTGTATAATTTTTTCAAAATAACTCCTTTCACAGCAAGACCGTCTGCTGCATAGTCCTCTTTTTAAAATTGACTGCCTTAGCATATTGTAAGGCAGTCAATCTGCGTATTACTTATTTACATGCGTCTTCCAGTGCCTTAACAAATTCTTCTGAAGAAACAGATTTTATTGCAAGTTCCTGAGAGAGATCTTCGCTGATCGTTTTAAACTCTGAAGTTCCAAGATCATTCAATGTTACACCTGTAACACTTGTTGCATTAGAAACGATATCTGTAAATTCAAGCTGAACAGGTGTTTCTGAACCGGTCAGATAATCTGAATAGTTCTGAGCTGACATACAGATTCCATTTTCCCAGCAAAGTTTTGACCAGTTTTCCGGTTTGAACATATAGTTCAAAAGTTTTACTGCTTCTTCCTTGACTGCTGAATTTGCTGTTACTGCATAGCCACCACCGTTCCAAGCTGCAATATCAGTATTAGTTCCTTTTCCACCTTCAACTGCCGGCATCATAAATACACCAATATTGTCTCTGACCTCAGCTGGAATGTTTTCATCTGCTGCCATTGACATTTCCCAGCTTCCCATATAAAACATTGCTGACTGTGCATTAGTAAAAAGATTTTTTGCTGTGCCATAATCTGTTGTTTCAAAACCATTCTGGAACATACCTGCATCAACAGCCTGAACCATTAAATCTGCTGCTTGTGTATATACTGGATTTGAAAAATCAGCATTCGCAATTGAACTCTGTACTTCCGTTTTAATAGAAGGATCGATCTTCTGCATTAAATCATGTACATAAATGGATATTGGCCATTTATCAGAACCATCCATGCTGACAGGGATCAGTCCTGCTTCCTGGATCTTTCCTGCAAGTGTCAGAAGCTCATCATAAGTTGTAGGTATCGTCCATCCATTTGATTCAAATAATGCTTTATTATAATAAAATCCCATTACGTCTGTGTTTCTTGCAAGTCCGTATAATTTACCTTCTTTACTGAATCCATCCAGTGATCCACTGATAAATCCATAATCTGCATAATCATCCATATTTAACTCTGCTAACAGTCCAGCATCAATAATTTCATTTAAGAAAGATGGCTGACCCCATGCATTTACAAGGTCTGGCATGTCACTTCCGGATGCATAAGCTTTGAATTTTGTTTTATAGGCTTCATCATCCAGTGCTTCTACTTCAATTGTAATATTTGGATTTTCTGCCATATAACTATCAAATAAAGTTTGTTCAACAAATCCCTGTCCTGTCGTACGGTCCGGTAAATTAGAAAATACTCTGATTGTAACTGCTTCTCCTGTTGCCTCTTCAGTTGGCACCGCTTCTGTTTCGGTTTCTTCTGTTTTTGTCTCGGCTGGTGCATCACTTTCACCTGCTGTATCACTCTGTGATCCACCACATGCTGTTAGTGAGATTACCATGGTTGCCGCCAGCAACATTGATAATAACTTTTTCTTCATTTTATTTCCTCCCAATTTTCAGACTGAGCTGAATTTGATGCTCAGATTCTATTGATTGCTACCTCTTTATTCTAGCATTGGACATTTTCGATTAGAATGTTCCAATTTTTCAATAAGGTGCATTATTTTTCACTATCTGATATGTAAAGAAATCAAAATCTGCATATGCTTTATGAAAAAGTGCATCCACACATGCCATTCCGACAAATGTACCTGTAAATTCACCATATTTGCAATACTCATCAGAGAATTCCGAAGTATCAAACACTATCCCTATCCGATGATAATTCAGACCATCCTTGCTCCACAAAAATTTTGTACTTCTGCCATCAATTATAAGTCTCAGGAAAATACTTTGGTTGGGTACTAACAAAACGCTATTTTCCAGCACTTCGCTCCGAAACCCATTTTCTACTCTGATCAGATCAAGTACTTCCGCATTTTTTTCTTCCTCAAACGTCTTTCTGAGAAGAATGTAGTTCATATTATCATAATAGATAGCAAGTCCCGCATATTGCTGATAGGTATGTGGTTCAAATTCCAGCTTTGTTGTAACACAGACTGAAAGAGCGGTCAGCTTGTGCCCCACAAAACTTGCTCTGTTCAAAGATGAGAGCGATTCCTGCCCACGTATCCGTAAATATCCAGGTTTTTCCTTTAGTGTGCAAAATGTCTCAGGAGCTATCCTCGGTGAATAAAAACACAGAGGCATAATTTCCTTCTCAAAATCATATTGAACAGGATCCTGCCTGGGAATTACATCAGGCAGACGACTTGGAGTTACATATTCCTTTGCAAGTGAATCTTCTCCAATCAGACGGATCCATCCATCATCTGTCCATTTCATTTTCTGTATACATGTTTCACGTCCTAAGGTACATCTTAATTCCGGAAGAAACGGTCTGCCACAATGATGCACCAGATACCATTCACCAAGCGTTGTTTCTATCAGACTACCATGTCCTGCTTTTTGCAGATAAGAGGCAGGGTTATATCGATTCAGTTTCATGGCATCATCATTATCCATTTCGTTAAAATCCGGTGTAGAAGTAAGTATTGGATTGCACGGGTCTGATTCATAAGGTCCAAAAACTGACTTTGATCTGCCAACAGTCACGCAATGTCCATAACCTGTTCCACCTTCTGCACACATCAGATAATAATAACCATTTCTTTGATATAAGTGCGGACCTTCTATACATCCGCGTTTTGTTCCACCTGCCCAGATACATTTTGGATATCCGACAACTTCCCTTTGTACAGAATCATACTCTATCGCGCAAATGGTACCTGGTTTATGATACCCATCCCTTGTTTCCCATTCCAAAGACACAATCCATTTTTTTCCATTTTTATCATGAAGGATGGATGGATCAAATCCTGCAGAATGTAGATAGATTGGTTCGCTCCATGGTCCTGTAATAGAAGGTGCTGTGATCAAAAAATTATCTACATCAAAATACCTTGCATTCATACTGTTCATACAACTATAAAGCAGATAAAAAAGACCATCTTCTTCACAATAGGTAAGGCATGGTGCCCAAATTCCTTTTGCAGAAGGTAGTCTTCTAAGATCGGTCATTGATTCATCCGAAAGAATATGTGTTAACAGTGTCCAGCTTTTCATATCACGGGAATGGTAAACAGGAACACCCGGAAACCATTCAAAGCTTGATACTGCAATATAATAGTCTTCACCACATCTACAGATACATGGGTCTGGATTAAATCCAGGCAGGATAGGGTTATGTAACATATAATACCTCCAAACTATAATTTGATCTAGTTATGAAAAGTATAACACTATATCCCTTGAAACCATGTCATACAGATATTAAATATAGTGGATTATTTTTGGTTCTAACATTTAAGATACCTACAGATAAGTCGTTTTTTTATAGTCACGTTTGTATTCATACATTTTTTGGTCTGCTGTCTGTAGCATTGATTCCATCAGATTGCTTTGAAATTGCAGATCCGGGTGTGCTATGCCATAACTAAAACTGACACTGATATTCTGCAGCGCTTCTGGTTTATCCCTATTTGAACTTTGCTGAATCATTTCAACGATTGCTTCCACCTCTTTTTCAGAAAAATCAGGGAATACCGCCAGAAATTCGTCTCCTCCCATACGGATGATCTTACATTCAGGATTCAGGACTTTCTTAAAATGATTTACGATATGACAGATCATCAGATCTCCAACATCATGTCCAAAATTGTCATTCACGTACTTCAGATTATTAATATCAATATAACAGATCGTTAATTCCTCATCATCCTTATTTTGTTCTATTTTCTCCTTTAGGTAACGTAGTCCAAATTGTCGGTTCAGAATTCCTGTTAATTCATCTCTGCTGGCCACTTCTTTCAATTCTGTACTTTTTCTTTTTTGTTTCAGAATCTGAATGACCAGATGGATTCCAAGAACAACAATGCATAATAACGCAATTAGGGCGGTCTCCATATCTATCATCTCCAACTTCATAGTGTATACAGGCAATCACTTTTTGATATAATTGTTTCGATCTGCCTTATTTTCATACATCTTTTTGTCTGCATACTTTAATAATTCATCCATGGATCTCTTTTTTTCATTCCATTCTGCTTCTGCGATTCCATAGCTGAAACTAACATTAAATTTCCCAAGCACTTCTGGCTTTTTTTGTTCCAGTTGTATTAGGATTTTCTGCATCAACTCATCTGCTTCCTGCAGGCTACGGCTTTCAAATATCAAAAGAAATTCGTCTCCACCCATGCGGATGATTTTTTCTGATTCTTTCAGGCCACTTCTGAGCACTGAAGCGATTTGACAGATCATAACATCTCCAAATGTATGACCTAAAGAATCGTTGACCTGCTTCAGATTATTAATGTCGACAAAACAGACCAATAACTGTTCAACACTTTTTTTCAACCTGCCATTCAGATACTCCATACCGTATTTCCTTGTCAGTACGCCTGTCAGGCAATCAGTAGCTGCGCTTTCTTCAATTAAGATGCTTTCTCTTCTGATCGAAACAAGCATATGAACAAGAACGATGCCAACTATCGTAAAAATCACTGTCATGACACTAATCACGATTGTATAAAGTAGACTATTCTTACCATTTACGATCACAACGGAAGCCCAGATATCGGCCGTCCAAATCAGCCAGAGTGCAAGCAAAAAAACATACACTCCTGTAAATGAAATAATCTTGCGATATCTTGTGAAAATAAAATCCCTGAATCCAAATACCCGCCTGCCAAATAATTTATATGCAAGGGTGTAACATAAAAATAAGACAAATGGATATCCTAAATTAGCAGAAATACTCGAATAAAATTTTTCCAGTTGATTGCCAAGGACATTTACATAGAATGTAAGCGAAATGATCTGTGCAAATAATGAAATGACCATAATGTAAACATATTCATAAAGCGACAAAAAAGAATTTCTGCCTGCTACAAGAAACATGATCAAAAGATATACTGAGATCGCGATCATTAAGTTGAGTGTAGAATTAATTTTTGGCATATACATCAGATAGAAAAAGGATGCAATATAATAAAACAGGCTTCCAGCAAGATATCTCAGTCTGCTTCTGTTTTCTGTAATCTGGTTCAACTTCAAGTTCAAAAAAGATACT
>JAQVCQ010000020.1:0-4078 GCA_028689715.1 Lachnospiraceae bacterium | reverse complement strand
ATTAATTTTTGGCATATACATCAGATAGAAAAAGGATGCAATATAATAAAACAGGCTTCCAGCAAGATATCTCAGTCTGCTTCTGTTTTCTGTAATCTGGTTCAACTTCAAGTTCAAAAAAGATACTACAAAAAAGGTAGCAATGTTATTTATTAGTAATGGCAAGTGTAATATCTCCTTTAATCCATGATTCTGCCTTATAAGCAAATTGTTGTTTGTATCTGATTCAACAAGAGAAAAAAGTATGTAAATACGAAAAAAGATCCAAGTAGATTAATCGAAGTAGTAAGCAATAAATAATCCTCCACATGTTAATACAAAAAACGTAAATATGAGACTATTGTACTACTTGCAGATTACATAAGCAAGGTTGCTTTGTAAATTTAATTCATAAAATATTCTTATATAAATAAAATTAGTGTAAGTTGCACAAATGAGGTTAAAATGTGATTTCTTATATACCTCTTACTAAAGATTTGTCATAAATTCATTAAGCGCACTTTAAAATAAAATTCCCGGCTGAAATATCAGCCGGGAAATCATTCTTATTCATTAATCAGCAATGATCAGTGCATCAAATGCACTTGTTGCCTCAACTTCCTGTCCATCTGACTCCACTTTAGAAAAATCCGTAAGATACAACTGATATCTTTCTCCATCTGCTGTTTCAAGTTCCACCCAGTTCTTGTCATCCGTTGCCACAAAACGCACCGGTCCGTCTTCTGATGTCAATACTGTTTTTTCAGCTTCCATGCTCCTTGATTCATAAACTGCAACATCTGACATGATCTGATTGTCGACAATGGAAGATTCATACGGATAATAAGTCGGTTCTTCAATCTTGACCAGCTGTTCTCCTTCCAGTTTCCAGTGTGCGGGTGCGAACCATGTCTGTAATACAGATAGTCTGCTTCTTCCTTCAAGAAGATTATTATTTAATAACCTACTGGTATCTGATGACCATAGATCAGTGATTCCTCCCAGTAAAACAGTAGATCCATCTTCAAGATGTCTAAAAAAATAAGTTACAGGGTCATCACTTGGTCCATAATCCTGTATCGCAATTTCAATATACTGGTCTCCTTGATCAAGATCAACTAAATAATAATCAGGGTTTGGAAATTCTAACACAGCTGTTGATTCTATTTCTTTGTCATCGATCTGAAAAGTGACAACTGCAAGATACTCCTCTTCCGTGTAGTTCACATCATAAAAAACAACTTCTTCTGTCCCATCACCATTTAAATCTTTTTTGATCTCATTACCCTGCGCTATCATCTGCTCGTAATTTCCATGATATGCAAATTCATCTTTTAATCCGGATAAATCATCATAAGGTATTGTAAACTCAATCGTCCCTGCCGCATATGGTCCAAGCATATATGGGTCCGCAAAGAAAACCATTCCACTATTGCTCAGATACCATTTTCCATCCATATAAAGGCTTTCTATCAGAATTTGTTTCTCGTATTCTTCAAATAATCGCTCCTGATACCCGGATGTTTTAGAAAGCTGGTACAAATACTCACCTGCTGTTTTCTTAAAAGTCTCTGCATCATCTGCAATGGTATCTAAAGAAATCCGTTCTCCTGTCAGCAGACTGTAATTAATACCGGTGCTTCCATAATTGCCATGTGCACCACCCGTATAATTCCAGTCAAGCATGGTAAATGAAATAATTGCATCATCTTTTCGCTGCAATGAGAACTGTGCTTCCATGCTATAAGAATAATAATCCATTCCTTCTTCTGATTTCATAAATTCATAGTCAGCTTTTGCTGTTTCTGACATTTGTGAAACTGCTGTATCGTATGTTGTCCTATAATTCTCAATATCTTTATTTATTTTGTCTGCAATATCCGGGTTCTCTTCTATTGATACCACCGGATATGTCATTATATAGGTCAGTACCTCTGTTCCATCGTCTGCCTGCAGTGTTCCGGATTCTGTTTCAAATAAAACCGTCACGTTTTCTTCCGGCAGCTCTAATTCCTGTATTTCCTTTTCAGAATCAGAATCCGACTCCACTGTATCAGTTTGTTCGTCTTCTGCAGTTAACTCATCCGTTGCACTTTCCGTTTCCGTCTGTTCATTCGTAACCGCATCGTCTGATTCCGGTGCAAAACTACATGCCATCAGACCCATCATACAAAATACAATTAACATACTACTCAGATAATAATTTTTTTTCATTTGATTTCCTCCTCATAAGTACAGTCAGCTAATTCTATCATATGATAGAAAAATTTCATCTTAAGTATTTATGAATGGGAAAGATTTCCTATGTTATTCCTTAGCTAAAAAGCTGTTTTCGATTGTGATCGCACAATGGTAATCAGGATTCACTTCAAATAACTGGGTAGTGATATGATCTAATAAAAGTGCTTTATCTGTATCTTTATAAGAGTATGGAACAACAAGATCAAAGATCAGTTCCATTTCTTCTCCATGTTGTATCACATGAAAATCATGAACATCAGCTTTAGGCTCATTCCTAAGAATAATCTCCATAAGTACTCTCTGACTTTCCAGTACTGCTTCATTTTTTATTTCGACCGGATCAATATGAATCACGATTGAAATTCCCGTGTCTTTGTAGACCTGTCGTTCAATTTTTTCTACCACATCATGAATTTCCTGGAGATCAGAATCATTTGCCACTTCCGCATGCAGGGTAGCCATGCTATTACAAGGTCCATAATTATGTACGATCAAATCATGGCTTCCTACGATTTCCGGGAACTGTCCAACAATTAAATTTATTCGGTCATATACATCTTTCTCTACTGCGGTTCCAAGCAATGGCATCAGGGTGTCTTTAGCAATGTTGAACCCTGATAGAATGACAAACGCCGAAACTAAAAGGCCCATCCAGCCGTCGATCATCAGCCCCGTAAATTTACCGATCAATAGTGAAATAATAGTAACGCTTGTTACGATCACATCATTTCTTGCATCTACCGATGTTGCTTTCAGAACACCTGAATGAATTTTGATCCCAAGGTTATAATTAAAATAAGACAGCCATACTTTCACTAAAACTGACAAAATAAGGATCACAAGCAAAACAATACTAAATCCGAGCGGTTCCGGACTAATGATCTTGTCAAAAGCACTTTTGAACAATCCAAACCCTACAAGTAATATAATAAATGACACAATCAGGGCTGCAATGTATTCAATTCTTCCATGTCCAAATGGATGTTCTTCGTCAGCAGGCTTTCTGGCCATATGAACTCCCACCAGACTAACAATGGACGATGCTGCATCAGATAAATTATTGACTGCATCTGCCATGATTGAAATACTGTTCACGATGATTCCAATAAAAAGTTTTGCTGCAAATAAAAAGATATTGCAGACAATACCAACGATACCAGCCAGAATTCCATAGTTGGATCTTACTTCGATTTCTTCAATATTCTCATAATTTTTAATAAATAATTTCACCAGATAATTTGTCATTCTATTTTCCCATTTCTGTATTCCTGTTGTATTACTTCCTTTTCATATAATAAAAAAACACCTGCAAAACAATAGTTTGTTAGTAAACTACTGTCCCACAGATGTTATGATCCATCCGTTGCCCATAAGGCCCAGCCCCACAAACCGTTCGATCCGGTTCATCGCCTGCTCAGTTTGTACTGTAGATAAAATGCAGTGCAAATCGAATTATTATAAAAATTATAGCGGAAGTAGCCACAACTGTCAACCCAAGCCAAACGATAATCTGAATTTGATCTGATAATCACCTGAACCTGCTTCTGCTGTAAATCCACTGTCATTCTTTTGGAATATGAGACCATCTGCATCACTGACTTCTTCTGCATCTGTCAATCTGATCGTGGCGGTTGCATTACATGGAATCGAAACATGAAGCGTTACATTTTGTTCTTCAATCTCCCATTTCGAAGAAATTGTTCCATATACACTCTGATAGCTTCCACCCAGTCTTGTAAAATTTCCACCAATATGAGGACAAATGATACTGTGTTCATAGCCAGGAAACTCTTCATCAATTTCTATTCCGACAGCCACACGACTGATCCATTCCCCAACAGCACCATATGCATAGTGA